>CAIWEX010001110.1 GCA_903911795.1 uncultured Schlesneria sp. | reverse complement strand
GGACGCTAGCGCGTTCCGGCTGATCGATGTCTCGAAAGTCATACCCGGCTGGCGGTAGCAACTGGCAAGCACAGAGACAAAGATGTGGGTAACATTGACTTCGCCCTCCCTATCACCTTATTTCACGCCGCAGGCCTAATTCGTTGACGGAATCGGGAAGATTTTGAGAATTGCCGCCGTCAACGGCGACTCGCAAGAATTGCTGGGCCAATTCGCGCCACGGGAGAACTCTCGTAAGTCCGATGGTGCCAAGAGATTGACGCTTGCCAGTTTTTGGGTATCCTCAACCCATTCCGTTCAGAGGATCACAAGTTACCCCGTGAATCGTTCCAATGGGCTTCCCGACGTTGAAGCAGACGCTGCATGCCTTGGAAGAGGCAAAAGCCTCGCAAAGCCAAACCGCTTTTGACTGCCTGTTTGCTATTTTGCATGCTTCGTACGACGACGATCAGCTATCGAAGTACGAGACGCTTTCGGATCAGTACTCGGATGTCACGGAGGGAAACGATCTTCAGCAAGACGTTGTCCTTGCCATGCCGTATCTGCGGTCATGCGATGTCACAGAACTGGTCCCAGCATTGATTGGCTACTTCAAAGATGATGATCAATTCTACGAACTCGGACATGCAATGATTTCACTTGTGTTTCCGCGAAAGAGATCGACCGTCTCACCTGAGACTTTGACTGAAATGCAAAGAGAAGTGTTGGCTGCACTGACTGCAGCTGACGCGATTTGGAGAAGTGATGGAACTTTTGCGACTCTGCTGAAGAGTCGTGGCTTGCCGACTACAAAATCCAAAGCTCAACAACTCGTGACGAAGAGCAAACAACAGGGGTAACAATCGGTTCAAATGGAGCCGCGGGCCGCGCGGCTACTGAAAACAAGGTCGGTTTGCCGCGGCCCGGTTAACCGAGTCGTTAGCTGGCTAAGGATTCTCGATGTTTCCACCGTGGCACGAACTGAAGCGATCTGAAATGCGAGCGTTAAAATCACGTGCGGAAGGATCGCTCGATGCTGACGTCATTGCCTCAATGCGAGCACTATTCGAAGCTTGCAGAAAAGCCCCCGATGCAAATGAATCAATCTGCTATCACGGCTCGCTCGCTTTGATTCTGGAGTTCGATGGTGACCTCGATGCTGCTATCGAACATCGTAAAATTGAAATATCCAAAATCCAGCAACTGCATAACCTCGCTCAGGTGAACCCGGGAGTTCGCCCAGCCTTGAGGAACTATGACGAACAGGATCTTCAAATCAGAAGCCAGATACTTGAGGATGTGCTGCGGAAAGCTGCCAGCTAACAATCGGTGCAACCGGCCGCGGGCCGCGCGGTTTCACATGGCAAGTTGGTTTGTTGCGGCCCGGTTACCTATGTCGTTCGGCGATGGAATGGTGAGCTGTAGAAATGGAATGGGAATTCGTGCCGTTTGAAGGCATCACGAGCAAGCCGCTGGCCATCACGTTCGGGCAGTCTCGCAAACTCTTGAGGAAGCGCGCAGCGTCCGTGTTCAGTCCGCTCGTACCGGACGCCGAGTACCCCGACGAGGACGACTTCATCACCCTCGACGGTGCCACATTCATTCGCGTACGCTATCAGGACGACACCGTCCGCGACATCGAATTCCTGACGGGGAGTCTGCGCTACAAGGGCGTGGAGCTGTATGATCAGGCCACGCTGAAAGAAGTCCGACGATTCCTCACATCCGAGAACCACCCGCTCCGAAAAACCAAGTGGCTGGGGGATGGTCTCGACTGTGTGTCTTTGGGCATTAACATCGCGTGTCATGAGGATATCGGTGGCGACGGCGACGGGATCGAATGGGTGATTCTGAGTAGCAACTTCAAAGACGCAGAACCATAAATCGCACGCGAGTTGCCGCATGAGAAATCGCCGTCGCTGACGGCGTCCGCATGAAGGTTTATCATGATCTTTCGTCTCACCTGTCGCCGCAGCAGGTGAGCGTTGGCGTTAGGCAACAGAGCTTCGAGGAGGCTTGGCATGGATGACGACGATGATGATGTCGACTTGCTCGTTTTCGACAAAGCGAAGTGGCATTACGAAGGCGAATTTCCCGAGGACCTCGGCGAGGAACAAGGGTTCGTCCACACCGGCATGTTCCTTGGTTGGATCGTGGACACCGGTCTCTACAGCGAGGAATTTGCAGACGACTTCACGAGTGAAATCCGCAAATTCAAGGCGAGAAAACTCACCGGTTCCGGCGTCTACACATCGGCGGACGGCGTCTTCGAAGAAGAGATGTTAAACTCTGAGGGCTCAGCCTTCACCAAGGCGTATTTTGATTTCGACAAGGGGCAATACCTCAAGGACTACGACAAGCTCTTGTCCGGGAAACTTCCGTCGATGTACCATGTTCAGGACACATGGGAGAATTACGATCTCCTCAAAGCGCAGATCGACAAGCGATTCGCGGCATGGAAGAAAAAGCGGAAGGCGAAATAGCGCGGCAAGTCCAGTACTTCAACATCCTCTCGCGAAAACGTCGTGGCACCTGTCGGCGGTGGCATGACTATTTCACAGGGCATTTCGTCTCATCCGCGGCTGTCTCGGGTGAGATTGTCGTTCGGCAGCGGAGGGTGCATGGATGGCGGATGACTGGGAAGCGAGCGACCGCAAGCTGTACAAGGCCAGCGTCGCCGCCATCAAACGGTTCGCCCGCGAGAACTCCGGCCAGTCCGTGTGCTGCTTCTTCTTTGACTGCGACGAGCCGCGGTACGGGCACCTGTCCATCAGCCTCGACACGCCGGAGAACAACATCCGAGCAGTAAAGGAGCTGGAAGCCTATGCCATCGCGGCTCGGGCCAGGAACCTGCGGGGCAAGCTCACCTGGGAGTGGGCTAAGCACCAGCTCAGCACCCCAGCGCTTTCCCCGCTCAATACCGACAGCGGGGATTTTGCGTTCCCCGAGTACGTGGAGGTCAAATTCCCCGCCTGGGTCAGGTTGTCGAGGAAGGGCTATCCGAAGCGGGCGGAGCACGAGGACGACTATTTGGAGTCGAACGCCCGGCTGGTTATGTGGCGGGTGGTCGAACAGTTGATTTCAGAGGAGGCTTTCGCCCGGCTCACCATGGCTTCGCCGTTCCTGATCGGGTACAGCATCCACGATCAGGAGGAGGTCATTCTGCGGATGCTCAACTGGCCCCAGCCGACTGAACCAGGCGCTGTGGCAGGCAGCAGCGGTAAGTGAGCTTTGCGTGAGGTGGATGTTCATGATCGAAGGTATGGTCTGGGCTTGTATGAAGGGCAATACACATGCGGTGCGGGCGGCGCTTCTCGAAGGTATCGACCCGAACTCGCGCTACCGAAGCCGAACGCTGTTGAACTGGGCAGCGCAGGAAGGCCGCGACTCCGTCGTGGCGGTCCTGCTCGAGGCGGGGGCCGACTCGAACCTGGCTGACGGCGACGACCGCGTGCGGCCGCTCCATACCGCTGCGGGGGAGGGCCGCGTCAGAATCGTTCGCCGACTGCTTCGCGCGGGGGCAAACCCAAACTTGCGGGCGAAAGGCATGGGGACTCCGCTCCATCTTGCCGCTGCTTACGGCCACCTTCACTGTGCGAGATCGCTCGTCCGTGGGGGCGCGAAAGTATCGCTCCGAGACGAGGACGGAAAGTACGCGATTGATTATGCCCGGAGGTATAAGCGGACTGAGGTTGTCGAGTATCTGCGAAACGTGGCATCGACCTGATAAATTACAAGGTGGCACGAGGTGAGAGAATGGCGGGACAGCGGCGTGTGGTCGGCGGTGTATTGAAAGTTCCACTCGGCGATGGGTGGCACGCGTATGCGTGGACGCTCCCGGAAGTCGACTTCGCCCTATTTGACCTGCGGACTGATGCCGAGATGCCAGCGGTTGAGGTGGTCACTCACCCAGTTGCCTTCCGGGTCATGGTCGATGGGTCAGCGTACCTGGACGGCCTGTGGCCGCGGATCGGCAAGGTGGCTCCGCCGCCGGAAGTGCTCGCCCCGGTGCCGACTTTCATTCAGGACCAGTTTACCGGCCAGTTCTCGATCTACCTGGCAGGAGACATTCGCCCGGCCACCCGTGCCGAGTGTATTGGTCTGGAGTGTTGTGCCGTGTGGGCACCGGAGCATGTCGAGGACCGGCTCCGGGATCACTTCGCAGGTCGCAAGTGCAAGTGGGTCGATTCCCCTTGGTGAACCGGGTACCACAGGTTCTCCGAACCTGTGCGAGCGCAGCGAGCCGGAGGTCCGAACCAATCGCTGTGAGCGAGCCTCTTGGTCGCTTCGCACCCACTGGTTCGGAGAACCGGTGCTACCCCGCTCAACACATTCCATTCAGAGAATCACAAATTAGGCCATCGCAATGCACCCGCTCTTGAGCAAGTCTGCCGAGGATGTGGTTGCACTCATCACAAAATCCGAAAAGCATCGAAAATATGTTTGGACTGCTGGGCGTATCATAAAGCGATTGGGCGTCGAAACTCACGTTTGCTCGCTGCCAGTCGCGGAGAGATCTGCGATTCTCCGTCACTTCAGGCGGTTGCTTCGTGAAATCGATGCGAGTGGCATCGTCCAGAAGCGACGCGAGATACAGTCTATCGGCTTCGGTGATGAGTCAGGATATGATTATGTCAATGCTTAGACTTTACGGGGAGGACGCGATGGAACTGGAAAATGTGACCTTCACCGGCCCACCGCTCACCGATGGCGATCTGCTCGACCGACTTCCGGCCAACCTCGCGGGGCTGTTGCGACAGATCAACGGGTTCATCCAATTCCACGGTGGCCTGCATGTCCGCGGGGCGTGTCATGAGCCGGACTGGCACTCGCTCTGGGATGCGTGGGACGGCGAGGCCGCGTTCTGGCGGCTGTACCCCGAGGTCAACCAGGCCGACGTGCCGTTTGCCGAGGACTGCCTGGGCGACCAGTTCCTGCTCCGGGACGGAGTGGTCCATCAGCTCGCTGCGGAGACGGGCGAGGTCGAGTCAATGGGCGTCGGCCTGCGGGAGTTCTTCGAGGCCGTGGCCGTCGACCCGGTCGAGTTCCTCGCACTCCAACCGCTGCTGCAACACCAGGAGGACGGCGGTCAGTTGGAGCCGGGCCAGTTGCTCGCCGCGTCCCCGCCGTTCTTCACCAAGGAGTCGGCGGACGGCGTGAGTTTGGCCCCGATCTCGGCGGGCGAGCGGCGGCGATTCCTTGCGGACATCGCGGCCCAACTCCGGGACGTGCCTGATGGCGGCGAGATCGTGTTCCGGGTCGTGGACTAAAGGCAGGCCGAACCAGGCGCTGCTGAGCCGGGGCGTTACGGCTGCCGTACTTTTCCCCGCTCGCACGCGAACCGACCCGCTCAACACGGCGACCCATCCTGTCCGATCGAGGACCTCTCGCAAGCTTTCAGGTCTTCAGCCCAGAAGAAATGACACGTTCGCCAAGTTGAAATGCCCATGACGCCCGAATAATCACAGGATGCTCCACCCAACATCACCCCTGCAAGCTATACCCTGACGTGGTATTGATTCGTGTTCTTGACATGATAAGACAGCTTTTTGAAACTCGGGCTCAACTTCCGAACACAGCGACGCGATTGGCTTCAGTCAGTAGCGGGGCCTGCAGTCGACGCGGGGGACCGGCGTCCTTGAAGAGCAGGTCGCCATGGCCAAGAAGCTTCTCGGCACCTGGTTCACTGAGCAACATCCTTGACTCTTGAGCTTTCTGCATCCAGAGGCCCACACGAGCCGGGATGTTAGAGTCCAGTGGTCCTTTGATCGTTTCGCGGCGAGGTTCCTGCGTGGCGAGGATCAGGTGAATTCCCGCCGCACGTGCCTTGGCACCCAGCCGACAGATCTGATCTTCTATCTGTTTGCGCTCGTCACGACTTCGACTGATCAGATCTCGATACTCATCACAAATACAAACAATTCTGGGCAAAGGGACATTCGAACGAGCCACCAGTTGGGCATGTGAATCGGCTCCGTCGAGTTGACGATAGCGACGATCCATTTCTTCCCCGAGTTCTTTCAAAACGTTTGCGACCGGTTGTTCATCTGGAAAGACGAGCGGCTTCCAGAGAAAGGGTGATCCGCGTAACGCATGAAACGCGTTTCGCTTGGGATCAATCACGAGCAGGCGCAGAGTTTCAGGTGTGTTGGTGACGATCAGTCCCGCAATTGCCAATCGCAACCACTCACTCTTACCGCTCCCTGTGGTACCCGCTGCGAGAATATGCGAATGCTCTGTTGTCGCCAGATTGGCACAGACCAGGTGACCATAGATATCAACGCCAATGGGAACGTGCGAGCCTCCCAGTCGTGGGTCAGGTTGCGGCAACTGGCTGCGGATATCGTCGAAATGTACCGTCTGTCGATCGGGTCGCTGGACATCAACGACTAGAACTCCATTGTCGATTGAGATGAATGGCGGACGCAGCAAGCCGAGACGCAATTGCAATTCTTCGACTCGCTTCTGAACGGCTGCGACCTTCATTCCGGAACCGAGTTTAATGGGAAATCGCAGAAACGTTGGGCCGACAATCGGCGGCCCTTCGAGCGAGACCGTGACGCCGTATTCGGTAGTCAGCGTCGAAACAAGTTTCTTCCCAAGATCCAGATGTGCCTGGGTGGGCGTATTGAACCAGTGCGGTTGTGGCTTCGCTCCAGACGGCGATTTGACTTGTTCGTCAATGGCGCCAGCTTCAGAGATGATGGGGCCTGTACGACCCGATGGTGGTGTGGCTTGCACTGCATCGACGCCCGCCAATTTGCCGATCAGATCAATCAAGCGAGACCGCGCTGAAGTCAGAGTCGCCGCATCGAAGAGTTGTTCGTGTCGCTGGGGTCGAAAACTGATCAGTGCGAGTGTCCCTGAATCGCTAGACTCGGACGCAGCAAGGTTTTCAGAGGAATTGAGCATCAGGTGATACAGACAAGCCTGTCCCAGGTCGACCGCAGGAGATGTCTGGCCGAGTTTCAATTCGATCGCACACCAGGCAACAGGCTGATCATTTGTCGTTCCTGAATTCGTCAATCGAACGACAGCGTCGGCGATCCCGACCAACTTGACGCTGTCATTCCAACCCGGTTCACGGAGTTCACACGACAGTGGTTCTTCGGTCGTGAGACATTCTGCAAGCGTTCGCCAGGGAGGCTGCCGATGGAGTACGCGAGTCCTTGTCGCCGGTCGTATGCTCCAGGCCAGATCAGCGATCCAGTCACACGTGGCCTGAATCGCCTGCCAGAACGAAAGAACCTGCGGTCCTACGTCTTGCAGAGCAGCCTGATGAGTTGTGAGCCTCGGTCCGACGAACTGCGAGTAGACCCTTGCCATTAATGTCTGTTTCCAGACATCCAGATTTTCAGCAACATCAGCCAGGACGGAAAGGGAGTTGCTCCCATCGCGTTCATTCACCAGCCAGCCGACTGCTTCATGGAACCATTGTCCCAGAACTGCGACCGACGGAGCACCATCTCCCTTGGAACGCCCAGATCCCGCCGCGCGATACAGCGCTTCACGAACTTCGCTGACAGTGATAGTAACCGACATCGCGTAGGCTCTTGGTTTCTACTGAAATTCATGCCCGCCGTTAGCCTGGCTATTGCTCAACAAACCGAAAAATTCAGGCGAGGTTGGCTAATGCATTGGGTTAATGCTGTTCGCTGGGGAGAGTTATTCTATCGCCATGGGCGCGACACTGGAATTAATCGGGGAGAATACCTGTTGGTCGCCAGTTCAGAATAGGCAGCGAGTGCGAGCGGAAACAACGAATCTTTAGAAACGCGGAGGACGGAGATCGCTGAGAGAAGATGTTAACCTCTTGCCTTATCCTCTGCGCCCTCTGTGATCTCTGCGTTTCTAAATCCAGCAGGTGGAAACGCAAAAGGCCAGAGATCTCGGACTGTGACGTGACCAAAACTGGCCAACTCACGATACCAGACTGTGGGCAGTAGCCGCTTCCATCAGATCCTGTTCTGTGAACTTGCCACGAAGAAACTCTCCCGTGATTCTTCCCTCACACAGCACCAGGATTCGGTCGCAGACCGCGATCAACTCCGGCAGTTCGCTTGAGGTCAATATGATTGCCAGGCCCTTGCGGCATAAGTCATCAATCAAGTGGTAAATCTCGGCCTTGGCCCCAACGTCGATCCCACGAGTCGGGTCATCGAGTAACAACAGTTTCGGCTCTGTTCGGAGGGCGCGGGCAATAATACATTTCTGCTGATTGCCGCCACTGAGACTTGTGATCGGCGCAGACGAACCAGCGGTCTTGACTTGCAGACTCTTGATGGACGCGCCCGCTGCCGCATTTTCCCGGGCAGCACTGATAAACCCCGCGTCCGATGTCGGAGCTAACGAAGACAGCGTGATGTGCTCACGAACATTCATCGTCGTAAACAGACCGAAGCGTTTGCGATCTTCGGTGACCATCGCAATACCGGCACGTAACGCTTCTTCAGGATGAGCGAATTTGACGGGGGAACCATTCAGTTCGATCGTGCCCATGGGGGATTCGGGACTCGCTCCATACAGGCATTCGAGTAATTCGGTCCGCCCCGCTCCCATCAAGCCTGCGATACCGACAACTTCTCCCTGCCGGACCGAGAATTGAATGCCTTTGAGTCGCCACTCCCGCACATGTCCGCGCCACGGAAGGGACAGGTTCTGAACATTCAATACTACGACGCCAGGCTCGCGATCGGCTCCGAAGGTGCTTTCGCCGATGTCACGACCAACCATCAGGCCAGTGATTTCGCGTGGAGATGTCGCAGCCCGATTCAGTGTCTTGACCACCTTTCCATCGCGCAACACGGTGATCCGATCGGCATTCTGAAAGACTTCATCCATCTTGTGCGAGATGTAGATGATCGTCACTCCACGCTGACGCAGACGAGTGATAATGCGGAACAATCGTTCCACCTCAGACTCTGTCAACGCGCTGGTTGGTTCGTCCATGATCAAGATGGGCGACGATTTTCTGACAGATCCACCGCTTTGAGTTTGCGTCCGATGTTCGGTATTCAGCGCCTTCGCAATTTCCACCAGTTGCTGATCGCCGATGCGAAGCGTCCGTACGGGTTGTCGGGGATCGATATGACATTCGAGTGGTTCGAACAGAGCTCTGGCTTCCTGCTCCATCCGTCGATCATCCAGCAGCCCGAACGAATTCCGCAGTTCGCGACCCAGGAAAATATTGGCCGCAACAGACAGGTCGCCGACCAGATTCAATTCCTGATGGATGATGCTGATCCCGCACTCTTCCGCATCACGAGTTCCTGTCAGTTGCAGTCTCTGACCGCCAACAACGATCTGCCCGTCGTAATTAGTGATGACTCCCGAAAGGATCTTCATCAATGTGCTTTTGCCGGCCCCGTTCTCGCCGCACAGTGCCAGGAATTCGCCGGCTTGAACATCGAACGAGACGTTCTCCAGAGCGGTCACAGCGTGGAATCGCTTGGTGACGCCTTCAAAGCGGATCAGTGGTGGTAAGGTTGCGCTCACTGACGGATCTTCTCTAGGGGGTCGTCAAGCGGGGATAGTTCTGCTTCAGACGTTTCAGCCCGTTGGGGGTGACGGCGCTGTCGCCGACGTCCAGTCGAGTTACCGGACAATCCGCTTCTGTTTCCCATGTCCGAAAGATTGCGTCGAGCCCCTTGTCGGTGATCGAAGTTTCTCGCAGGCGGAATTCGGCCAAATTGGGGAAATACTTCAGTCGCTGCATCAGTTTCTTGATCGTGGCGTCGTCGCACTTCGTACCGTTCAGGTCGACAATAACTCCATCCTTTGTGGCAATGATACGACCACCCAAGCCGAGTACTGTGGACTTGGCGGCTTCACGTTGAACTCCCGGATAAGTTAAATCGGACCCGACCGTAGCCGCAATCAGGCCCACAGCCCAGATGGCGCCGAGTTTTCGCTTGGCTTGAACCGAATTGTTGGCACGCAGGATCAACATCAGTGACAGGGCTGCGGACGCCGCGACACCAGCTTGCCAGACCGGGTCCATCGTGATCCGACCTTCAATCAGCTTCGAACCGAGCAGCGCCATCATCACCCCGGCCAGTAATGTCAGATTGACCATCGTGACCCAACCGAGAGCTCCTGAGAACAGCCGCCGTTGAGTCGTGCTGGCAGATGACGATCTTGTGAACGTGACGGCAAATACAACCAGGACGCCGACAATCAGTCCTTCGTACACGTCGGCACCCGTCTTGATGATCTTGGCGACACCATCAATCACGACACGCAAGAAGAGTGATCCGAGTAAAGTGCCGGGGATCGTTCCGATTCCTCCTTGCAGGCTGCATCCTCCGACAACCGCAGCCGCGATCGCATTCAGTTCATACCCACGCCCCGACGTTTGTGGGTCTGCGACACTCAATTGCCCGACGTACAGGATTCCGGCCAGCGACGACAAAAACGCACTCAGGCAGTAAGCGAGCCATTTCAATCGATCCGTTTGAATGCCACTCAATCGTGCGGCCTGTTCGTTGCCTCCCAGTGCGTACAGGTGTCGGCCAGTGACTGTTTTACCGAGCAGGACCCAGAGCATCGCCCCGACGATCAGAACGAGGATCACCAGGTTCCATGAGGTTCCTGAAATTGCCCCCGACAATTCGCGGAACGACTTGTCACCGATACTGATTTGCGTCTTGGCTCCACCTTGAACAGCCTGTGTCGCGGCTTCCATGATCGCCCGGCTGAGACTCCGCAGTCCGACGAGTGTTCCAAGAGTCGCGACAAACGGAGGAAGGCCTACTTCTGTGATCAGCCAGGCATGCAGACTGCCGATTAACACTCCAATCAGCAGTGTCACGGTGATGGCAGTGGTCATGACGAGCGGCCCAACGGGCGTCGATTTCTCGATCGCCTCGGGGGCCATCAACATCATCAACGTGGCACAGATCGTTCCACTGAACGCGACGACGGAACCTGTCGAAAGATCGATTCCTCCGGCGATGATGACGACTGCAGCACCGAGTGCATAGAGCGACAATAATGCCGTTTGACGTGAAAGATCGATTGAGCTTTGCTGCCACTCGGTAACATAGTTGTGGTTCTTGTCGAGGAATGTCGTCAGAACCAGAACGGCGAAAATCGAAACGAGCAAAGCGAATTCGTGTCTTCGCCAGAACGGGATACGGGAAGAGTCAAGTTCGGTCATAAAGTCGTTCCAGGGGCGCAACCAGGGCAAGAAAACTTCGATTAAAGGCCCTCATTCTTGGCCCACAGACGAGATCTGTGGGCCAAAACCGTCCTTGAACGAGCATGTCGCGGGCGTGGAAATCACCGAATTGGTCACGACCCGCTGAGATTGTATTTGGCCATCCATTCCTGGAACTTGGGAAGGTCCAGAAACTCAACACTGGATTCAAACAGCTTGCTGTTCAGTGGTGAATCTGCATTTGGAACGACGACCTTCAAACCGGTGTCGTAGATGTCACCGTTGGGTTTGCCATGGTTCGGCAGCATCTTGCTGATGGTCTCTTTGTCGTCTTTCACCAGTGCTTTCAATAACCGGACACCTTGGTATCCCATATCAAACGGATTCTGCACGACCATCGCATCGATCTGGCCGTCTTTCATCGCAGTGATTGCATCAGGTTCAGCGTCGAAGACGACGATCGCAAAGTCTTTGCGACGATCAGCGGTTCGAACGACGTCGACAATCGCCGGGGCGTTGTACGACCAGATTCCCACCAAGACGTTCAGCCCCTTGTGGTTGCCCAGAGCATTACGAACATTTTCACGAGCCTTATCCTTGTTCGTATCATCTGCCATCGTGTCCTTGGACACGAATTTGTCGCCAGCACCATCGGCAAAGCCGCCAATCCGCTCGATGGCGTTTTGCGCCCCCGTTCGCCCGACGAATGTCACATATTCGCCTCCATCGGGTCGCAGTCCCTTGGCGCATTGACCGAGGACTTTACCACCTGTCAGGTTGTCGGTACCAATGAAGGCAAATCGAGCGTCTTGAAACTTCGATCGATCAAGATCGGAGTCGATTGTCAGGATCTTGACCCCCTTCTTTTGCAGCGATCGCAGTTCATCGGCGACTGCCACATTATTGGCATCAATGGCTGAAACTCCGACTGCGGCAATATCGTTCTGAGTTCCATATTGCTGAAGTTTCTGAAGTTGTCCCTGGGGTGAACCGTCGTTGACATCCAACGTTGCCTTCAACCCGGATTCGGCGAGTTTCAATTCCGCATTGGCCGCTTCGAGTCCGGCGCGGCAGGCATCCCAATAGGGGGAGTCGCCATTTGTCAGAATGATGATCCGCTTCGGCCCGGCCGACTTTGGTTTGCTGCTGGCTCCGTCACCGCAACCTGAAGTGAACAGAATGACTGACGCGAACAGGCACAGGGAAAATCGAGCGGAAAGAAAGTTCATCTGGTACCTCAGAAAACGGGCAATTCGTTGCATGGATGTGATTCACGGCTGGGACGACGACAATCGCCAGAATCTCTTGATACGACCCACGGCGGACATTCTACGGAGTTCTACTGGCTTCAACATTCGCCGAACCGACCAAGACCTCTCTAAAACCGACATTTTAAGGCGATGCTCGGAAAGATTGCGATGGCCCGCCCGTTGATGTCGAGACGAGACACGATACAGGTCGTGATCAGGCATGGTCAAGATAAGCCGAATGGTCGTGGTTCGCGAGCGAACCACGACTATTTCACATCTGGCCCTGATCGCACTCGGTGAGTCACAGAGAACCCGTGTGCTGCATTGTAAACGTCTTCGCGTTGCAAGTTTGCCAAAACCAGTCGTAAGAATTCGGATCATTTTGCGATCACCAATAAACACCTGCTTCTCGCGGATCACACCGAATGGTTTCCGAAGTTGACTTCCGTTAGAATCCAGCCGTCTGGACGTCGCAGAATTTCCTCAACAACTCTCACCATCGACACTTCCCTATGTCTCGTGAAGCCATTTTCGAAGCGAGCGTCGATTTCTTTCTGACGCCAATTCGGCCGTTTCTTGAAGACGACACTGTCTCGGAAGTGATGGTCAACGGGTACAGCGAAATTTATATTGAGCGGCGTGGTCGACTGGAACGGACGGATGCGTCGTTTCCCAGTCACGATGCGCTTCTGTCGGCGATTCACAATGTGGCTCAGTTCGTCAATCGTGAAATCGATTCGGACCGGCCGATCATGGATGCCCGATTGCCGAATGGATCGCGTGTTCACGTCGTGCTTCCGCCAAGTGCCCGTCGCGGAATCTACCTGACGATCCGCAAGTTCAATCGAGACATCTTCGGGATGGACGACCTGATCCATCTTGGCAGCATGTCTGAATCGGCCAAGGAATTTCTGGAGATCTGTGTCCGGCTGAAAAAGAACATCATTGTTGCCGGGGGAACCGGTACGGGGAAAACGTCCCTGTTGAATGCTGTTTCCACGGCGATCCCGGCCGATGAACGAATTGTTGTGATTGAAGACAGTTCCGAACTGCGACTGGCCCAGCCTCACACGCTTTATCTGGAAGTTCAGCAACCCGACGCGATGGGTCGAGGAGGAGTTTCGATCCGCGACCTATTCAAAGCATCACTGCGAATGCGACCGGACCGGATTATCGTCGGGGAAGTCCGCAGCGGTGAAGCACTGGACATGGTGCAGTCCATGATCAGCGGTCACGCGGGGAGCCTGACCACGGTTCACGCGACAACTCCGCGCGATGCCCTGATTCGCCTGGAAACGCTGTCATTGATGTCCGAAGTTGAACTGCCAGTCTATGTCGCGCGGGCTCAGGTCGCTTCAGCAATTAACCTTGTCGTGCAGCTTTCCCGCTATTCAGAAGATGGATCTCGAAAAATCTCACGGATTACCGAGGCATGCGGGATGGATGCGGACAATAATTACATTTTCCGCGATATGTTCGTCAGCCGGATCAAGGGGCGGACCCCGCAAGGCCGCCTGATCGCGGATCTGGCACCTGTTGGCGAGACACCGTCATTCGCCGCAGAATTGAGTGAATACGGTCTCGAAAACATGATTCATCACACTGCAGATATGTGGAATTGAGAGTTCGACGATGAAAGGTTCCGGATACAAGCTGACTCACGACGTTCGTCGCACCTGGCGATGTTCTGCCTGTGGCACTGAACGAAAGCTGGAGGGAGATATCACCAGCCTGAAGTGCAACTGTCGGGCAGAGGGAACCTTCATGACGATCGTCGTGGAACGAACGGTGGCCCCCCGGCCGCTTCAAGTTCCGAATGAGCAGGACGTTCGATCGTCTGAATTTGGAATCGACGATCTGCCGCCCCTCGTTCCTCACCCGTCGTCATTGCCACCAGAACGAACAGGGCCACGGCGCCCCCGTCCAGATTCATCGTCACGGGGTACCGAACCAGCTGATCCATCGGGACCAACGGAATCCGTTGACGTCACCGCCGAGTCCACTCCGCTGCCTGCGGACGACAAGCCCGCTGCAGTGCCAGACTCGATTTCGGACGCGATTGAACCCGCCACTGAATCCGACGACGACTGGGGCGCGGGCATCCTCTAACGGATTCTCACGGCGAGATACGGCTTATGACTCGCTGGTTGGGAGTCACGTGCTGCGTCACAGCTAGCTGAAGCGGATTCTCGGAAGCGGGATGAGACATGCGACATGATCAATTGAGCAAAAACGTATTCCATTGACGCGATCTATCAGGTGCTGATCTTGCGATCGCGTTTCATCCGTTGCAGTCCCTTCTTGATGGCATCCTTGCCTTTTTCGAACAGCTTTTCAACGTCACCTTGAAATGCTTCGTTCACGTCCTCCAGCTTGACTCCCAGTTTCTCGAGCAGTGAATCGCGAGCAGCGGTGGTAATCGCTTTCCACAATGATTCAAGAACCACGTCAGAATTGATCACAACATTGCCGTTGACCATCGGGAGTTTGGCCTCAAACGCGATCTTCATGCCATCGATCTTTCGATTCATATCATTGACCGCAACCTGGGCAACTGTGCGCATGGCGAGATTCATACCGTCGGGCAAACTTGCGTGAATCTCGTGAAACGCCAATTCCCACTTCATCGCCAGAACGCCTCTTGGCGTCCCATCCGCAGGTACATCCGCACTCATCACAACATCGACGCTCCCTTCGTCAATCCAGCGAAACGGCCCCTTCAGATAGTCACCGACGATCGCCACGGGTAATCGATCGGCATTCCAATGGACTTCATAGCCCGTTTCCTTCCGCTGGCTCGTGATCGAAATGGGTCGACCTTCGACTGTTCCGACGATATTGGAGCGAAAGAGAGTGTCAAACATGACCCAGCGGCTTCGCATTCTTTCGGACTCGAACGTCGCAATGTGAATCGTATAGGGTGCAGACTCGCCCGATGCCGTGTGGTCGATGATCTCCAGATCACAATTCGTCGCCGCGAATTTGAGAATCTCGAACGTCTTCTGTTTTGCACGAGGTTCTCGATTGCTGACTCGTTCATAGCGGCCGGTCACGTGTTCCAGCGTTACAAATTCGAACGAAGTTCTGGACCAGAGAATCGTCCAGATCGAAAAGTGGCACGTCGCTTTCTCGCAGGCGAGATCGAAGTTGGAATACTTATCATCCGCCCGCTTGAGCTTGATGTTCGTCGCTTCCAGGTTTCCACGCAGAAATCCACCGGAAACCTGATCGAATGTTAATTCAATTCCCGTTTTGGACTTCAGGTCTTTCAGTGCCCAGCGCAGCATCGGATCGGCCCCGATGAACTCGATGGCGAACAACCCGATCAGACTGATCAGGAACAGGGCGAGACCACCGACTCGTATCCACCGCCGCCATCGACGCTTTTGAGCGGGTCTTTCATCAGCAACCTCTGGCGAAGCATAGACCTGTGTTGTTCGATGCAGCTCGTCTGCCGTCTGCGAAGGGAGATTTGCTGTGCCGATTGCGCCTCTGTTTCCGGGCGTCTGGGGAGTTGTTGTCGCAGGCTTCGAAAATCCGACCGAAAACACCGCAACAAGAACGTCAAACGACGCAGCAAGAATTTCCGTCAGTACGCTAATTCCCATGACGAGAATCTCAATCGCCGGGATGGCAATCACGGCGATAATTTCGCTGATCAAAACGACAATGATTTCCATAGAGGGTCTTTTCGATACAGTCAGGCTGATAGATTCGTCCGCGTGTGACGGGTTGCGACTCCGATTATAAACGCGAATCAACACTTTCCGATGGCATTTCCCACATCGACTTTCAGGAAAGTGTTGAGTTCTGTCCAAGAGTTTTGCATCGTAGAGTGCGCGTCGTCCTTCAAAACATCACTTCTCTGTCAGGCCTTGGCCATGCATCCCGTACGAATTGGACCGTACCTGATCGATCGCAAGATCGGTGCAGGAGGTATGGGGACTGTCTATGTTGGGAAGCATGAGCAGACCGGTCAAACGGCGGCGATCAAGATTCTGCCAGCGTCATTGGCACGCGAGAGCGGATTTATCCTGCGTTTCAATCGCGAGATCGAAGCGCTGAAATTGTTGAACCATCCCAACGTAGTCAAGTTTTACGACAGCGGCACAGACGACGAAGAAACTTACTACTATGTAATGGAATACGTGGAGGGTGAGACTCTTTCCGGGCGCCTGCGCCGTGATCGAAGAATTCCCTGGAAGGACGCAATCCAGTTAACCGTGCAGATCTGCCTGGGTTTGAAACATGCTCATGATGTTGGCGTCGTGCATCGAGACTTGAAGCCATCCAATCTGCTGATTTCGACGGACGGAACGGTCAAGATCACTGATTTTGGTGTCGCTCAAGTGTTCGCTGCAGACCAGCTGACGATCACAGGAGCCGTGATCGGGACCGCAGAATTCATGTCGCCCGAGCAGGTGGAAGGACGTCGCGCGGATCGCCGCAGCGATCTCTATTCTCTGGGTGCGGTACTGTACACGATGCTGGTGGGGCAACCTCCGTTTGCCAATGGTACGCCGCCCGAGATTATGCAGAAGCAACGCTATGGCAGGTTTGATCCACCGCGCAGCTATGTTCCCGAGATTCCCTCGTGGCTTGATGAAATCACTTGTCAGTTGCTGGAGAAGAATCCCGAAAAGCGACTGCCGGATGCATATGTTGTGTCGCGCAGGCTTCTGGAAGTCGTCAAAAAAGTCGAATTGAAAAATTCGACAGCACCAGGCCCCGATGCCGAAACACGTCTGGATGGTCCGATCGGTGGCGGCAGGTTGGGGGCCACTCTGGTTCGCGATTTGGTCCGGGCTCAAAGCCTTCGCGACGAACCGACATCGACGATGGATCGCCTGATGAACAACCTGTGGGTCCTGGTGGGCCTACTGATACTCGTTCTGGGAGGTCTCGCCTGGTTCTGGCCAACCGCCGAAGACGCGTCCGCGGAACCGAGTTCAGAGCCTGAGCGAATCTTGAAGACTGCACGATGGCGATGGAAGACCGGGGACGCCGTGGGAGCCAAGCGTCAACTGGAATCGCTGCGAATTGTGATCGCAGAAGATGAAAGCAAGCAGCAGGTTGTGCGAGCGGTCGATCGTTTATTGTCGACGATTCGAAATACGCGTCCGACGTTCCAGCAGAAATTTGTTCGAGAAGCGCTGGATCGTGCGAAGGCTCAGATGTCGACTGATCCCGCCAAGGCAAAGGCCATCCTGGAAGGGGTCCTGTTCCTTTATGAGAACGATCGTTCTCTGAGCGACCCCGTTGCGGACGCGAGATTGCTGCTGCTTCAAATTGAAAAAACCGTGCCTGCGGAAGGTGAGAAGGGTGATACAACAGTCCCCTCCGAAAAGAAACCTGCTGATCCAACTGGACCCGATTCGGCACCACCCGAAAAGAGTGAGTCCGCATCGTCGGAATCTCGCTAGTACCTCCCCATCCAGCGAAGCTGCTAAAACGTGAACAGCAATCCGCCGGAACCGGTGACCGCGCGGAAGTGTGATCCCCATTGGTATTCGTAGAGACCGAACAGCGTTACGCCACGGGCAAGCTCTACTGTCAAACCGGGACCGATCATTCCCAGGTGATTTGCAGGCTGGTTTCCTGTTACCGTCCATTTCACCGCGGGAACACCGTTCATCGTTGCAAATGCAGATGCCTCGTCTCTGAGGATCTCCCTCGCCCAGCGTGCACTGAAATAAGGAGACCACCGTCGCCCGCGAGAATCCGTCAAGTGATGTGCAATCAATCGCGCGCCCAGATGTGCTTGCAGCGACCGGAAATTTGCCGAGGCAACGCTGATTCCCAATGGTCCCGATTCCGTGACCTGACCGTTGGTCAATTGAACGTATTGAAGTGCCGAGAAGGGTTGCAATCGAAGAATACTCGAATCGAGATTCCAGCCGATTTCACCGTAACTGCCAAATTGATGTCCGGTAAAGGATCCGTGGGTCGAGCGTGGAGCGACACCAATTCCTGCGATCCGATCCACGTCATATCGATTGTGTCCATAGTTGAGGATTCCAAATGCATACGACGCATCGCGTCGCTTCAAAGCGTAAATCCCGGCCTGGAACGAGTTCACTTGTGCGGACGAAGAGAGAGAATTGTTGAAAGAGCTATATGAGTTTCCGCCAGTGATTCCGATCACCCCGGATTCGTCACGGCCCAGGTCGATTCCATAGGCCAGTCCTCCGATGCCAAAATCGGAAGTTGAGGCATTGCCATCGGCTCGCAGACCTCCTGAGGTACCATATCCCTGCAGCCAGCCACTGGCATAAGTCACGGACGGCTGGCCGCGAACAATCACCCCTGGGTAGGAAGATCCCAGAGGACTACCCATTGCCATTCCGCTTCCCAGTTCGTCGGAATCGTTCAGGAACGAGTCCGTGTTGATGATGCGATTGCTGACGGCTCTCAGTGAACTTCCTGCGATCTGCAGACCCAAGGTCGGCAGGCTGCCATAGATTTCGCCGCTGAGGGAATCCAGCAACGTTCTTTCGGTTTGCGGCTGAATTGGATGTTCCCAAAAAAACTTCTCTTTGCGGGATGCGATTGCAGAATTGAAGGCCGACGCAACGTGTCGTTGATTTGACGTCAATAGGTTATCTTGGGGGAGTGGGACACCCCACGGTTCCGTCGGAAAGTAGGGCTCTAATCCTAGAGACATATCATCTGCCAGGCCCGAGGTGGCCAGCATCAAACATGCGGAAACGGCGATCAACCACCTCAAACAGCCAAAACAGGACTGCCGTTTGCATTGCGACGCCTGCGATGGGACTCGGTTTTTACGGTTCAGCATGTCAGTTTGCCTTGGACCTGAAAACGTTGTAGGTCGCATACGGAAACAAGGGACGGGCAAATGTGCGGTGCCAGGGATTCATCCCGCTTAATATGTGATCAACAGACCACCGGTACCCGTTTGTGCCCGAAAATTTGATCCCCACTGGAATTCGTACGCACCGAAGAGCGAAATTCCTCGAGACAACTCCACAGTCAGTCCGGGACCGATCAATCCAAAATTCCGAGCGGGTTGGTTTCCGGCGATAGTCCAGGACGCGGACGTCGTCTGGAGAGTTGCGAATGTGGACGCCTGTTCATTGAGTAGCTCCCAGGCCCAGCGACCGCTCAGGTACGGTGTCCACCGCCGTCCGCGGGAATCCGTGAGCCGATGGGCAATCAGTCGGCCGCCGAGGTGTGCCTGAACGGAACTGAAATTATTGGCCGCGATACTTAATCCCCCCAGTCCCGATTCGCTTGCCTGGCTATTCGACAGAGAGACATACTGCATGCCGACGAAAGGCTGCATCCTGACATTGCGAGACTCCACGTTGAGGCCCGCTTCTCCATAGCTGCCAAATTGATCCCCCGAGTAACTGCTGCCAACCACGAACCTCGTGGGTGTCACGCCGACCGTACGATTCACATCAAACAGATTGTGACCGTAATTGAGGACTCCGAAGACATAGGAAATCTCATTCCGCTTCAGTGCGTAGATTCCGACTTGAAGGGAATTCACGCGAGCCGTATCGGACTGATCATTGCTGATGGAGGTAAAACTGTTGCCAAGCGCTATACCGAACACGCCGGTTTCATCGCGTCCCAGGTCAAGGCCGTAAGCCAGTCCGCCAATTCCATATCCCGATGACGAAGCATTGCCATCGCTTCCGAATCGCCCTGAGACTCCATATCCCTGCAACCACCCGCTGGCAAACGAGACAGATGGCTGCCCACGAACAATAAGATCAGATTCGGTCGAAAGCCCCGTCGCAGACCCCAGCAGTGGCTCATCCGCGACGTTTAGAAACAAGTCCGTGTTGATGATTCTGTTGCTCACGGTCCGAAGTGAATTTCCCGCGATTTGCAGACCAATCGTTGGCATGCTGGCATAGATATCTCCACTGAGCGAATTGACGAGTGCGTTTTCCCTTTCTGGCGCATAAGGGACAACGGGAAACAACTCCGCAACCGTGTACCAGCGGGTATCGATCAAATGATTCATTCCTGAAACGACCTGCTGCTGATTCCGGGAATGACCGTTTCTAAACCGCGAGGGGAGTGCGATCATCGCTTGCCCGACCGCCATCAGGAGCAGTAAGGCAGGAACAGCCCCAAACCACGTCAAGCGATCACGATTGCGTCGCTGACGCAGGTCGAAACCGAATCGGATATGGAAGAACTTCGAATGCATGGATTCGCTTCTATGAATAGCTCAGGTTCGATTCAAGACAGAATGCCTCATCGGCTTGATACCTGTGTCAAGTGCTTCCAACAATAGGAATTCTCTGATCCAAGGCCATAAAAGTCGTGTAAATCAGTGTCACCAATCGATGTGCGGCAATTTCAGCCGGATTCGGGGTTTCGCGGTTCTGGCGGGCGATGCTTGGTTGGCGCGATCGTGTCACGGTATCATGGAATTGCCCACAATGGCGGACCGCGATGTGTGTCCCGTGGTGGCTCTGTTTCTCGTGAAATCAATTGGAAGACTTCGATGACCGAATTTCGTACCGAACACGATTCGATGGGTGATGTTCAAGTTCCCGCTCAAGCCTACTATGGCGCACAGACTCAACGAGCCGTCGAGAACTTTCCGGTTTCCGGCTGGACACTGCGTCCAGAAATGATTCGGGCGATGGGACTGGTCAAATGGGCTTGCGGGATTGCCAACCGGGACCTGGGGAAATTGACCGGTACCGGCAAGAATCCACTCAATGCCCTGCAAGTCGACGCGATGCTGAATGCGGCCAAGGAAGTCGTTGCGGGTAAGTTTGACAGCGAGTTTCCGATCGATGTCTTTCAGACCGGGTCGGGAACCTCCAGCAACATGAATTGCAATGAGGTCATTTCGAATCGAGCCATCGAGGCGACGGGCGGAAACCGCTTCGAAATGAAGAAGCCGATTCATCCCAATGACCACGTCAACATGGGACAGAGTACCAACGACACGTTTCCCACAGCGATCCATGTCGCCGTGGCGATCAGTATTCAGAAGACTCTCATTCCCGCTCTCAGCCGTTTTGCAGACGTCTTGAAGTCGAAAGCTCAGCGCTGGGACAAGATCATCAAGATCGGCCGAACTCACCTGGCAGACGCTACTCCGCTGCGCCTTGGCCAGGAATTTGGGGGATTCGCCCGTCAGTTGGAATTGAGTGTTGGGCGAGCTCAGCGGGCCTTGGAAGCAGTGCTGGAACTTCCGGTCGGCGGAACCGCTGTTGGGTCGGGGATCAATACGCATCCGGAATTCGGTCGCCGGACATGTGAAGCGCTAGCGAGTGAAACAGGACTCGGCTTCTTCGAAGCAGTCAATCATTTCGAAGGGAATGCCCAGCGCGATGGCCTGGTCGAATGTCACGGTCAGTTGCGAGTCATCGCGACGACGTTGTTCAATGTCGCCAACAATATCCGCTGGCTCGGTTCGGGACCTCGTTGCGGTTTTTACGAAATCATGTTGCCGGATCGTCAGCCGGGCAGTTCGATCATGCCGGGCAAGGTCAATCCGGTAATGTGCGAAAGCCTGATGCAGGTCGCCGCACGTGTCATCGGCAACGATCAGACGGTTGCATTCAGCGGTGCAACGGGTGGTCAGTTCCAGTTGAACATCATGATGCCAATCATGGGTCACGCAACGCTGGAGTCGGTAGCGCTGATGGCTCAGGGGACCACTGCGTTTATCGATCTGTGCGCTCTGGATATGGAAGCGAATGCCGAGGCGTGTGAAGCGAGCGTCGAGAAGAGTCTGGCGATGGTGACCAGCCTGAACCCCTATGTTGGCTATGAAAAGGCCGCCGCTCTGGCCAAGGAAGCCTTCAAGTCCGGTAAGACGATCCGCGAACTTTGCCTCGAACAAAACATTCTGCCAGAGGATCAGTTGACCAAAGCCCTCGATCCATGGGCCATGACTGAACCTCAGGCCTGACGGTCTGGATTGTGAACGCGAGGATACCATGAAGAGCCCATTTCCAGGCATGGACCCCTATCTGGAGTCGCATTGGCGCGATGTTCACACGAGCTTGATGACGTATATTCGCGACGAGATCCAAAGGCAACTTCCCGCCGATCTCGTTGCACGGGTCGAAGAGAAAATCGAAGTCGATGGACCTGACGACATTCGATTGGTCGCGCCTGATGTGAGCATCGTTCAGGATCAAGGAGCCGTCATTGATCTGCCGCAGGGCGAATTCACATTGGTCGCGGAACCACTGGTGGTTTTGGAAGAAGTTCCCGAGACTTCGCGTCACGTGAAAATCGTTGACGCGTCGTCTGGGGAGCGGGTCATTACCGTCATCGAAGTCCTCAACCCGACGAATAAATTGACATCATCCGGTCGTGACGAGTATCAGCGAAAGCAACGGGATTACATTGTTGGCGGCATTAATCTTGTTGAAATCGATCTGCTTCGTTGTGGTCAACATGTGCTATCGGCAGATTGGGAACGGATCCCACCAAACCGCCGCCGCACGTACATGATGAGTGTTCGATCGCGTCTGCGAACAAAAGTGTTCGGATCCACGTTGCGAGAATCCTTGCCAGTCATCCCCATACCGTTAAGGAGATACGATCACGACGCTCGTCTCAACTTGCAACAATTGATTGACCAGGTCTACGAGCGTGGACGATACTGGAAAATCGACTATCAGTCCGAACCGCCGGAACCTCCACTTCCTCCAGATGAAGCGGTGTGGGTCGATCTGCTATTGAAGTCCCAATCCCGGCGGAAGTAACCCTACAACAGTTCCGCAATCGGTTCACCGAAGGGGAGAATTGGCATTGGGCGACCGCGATGGTCCAAGAAGGACATCGCTGAATCGATTCCCAGATGGCGGTAAACCGTGGCCCACAGGTCATTAGGTGTCAGCGGACGATCAGCCGGGTGTTCACCCTTGGAATTCGTGGAACCGATGATTTGACCGGTTCGCATTCCGCCACCTGCCATGATGAACGACATTGCTTGTGGCCAATGATCACGGCCTGGCTGGATGACTCCCGTTTGCGATCCTGCGGTGTTTTCAATCCGTGGTGTCCGTCCAAATTCACCCGTCACCAAGATCATCGTCTTGCGATCCATCCCACGCTGATAAATGTCTTCGATCAGAGCGGTCACAGCCTGATCGTAAATCGGCAGTCGAACCTTCAAATCGTCCCAGATGTGACAGTTCACCGCATGAGAGTCCCAGTTGTAGACCCCTTGCTTCAAGAATGGGATTCCTGACTGATACGGGTTTTCCATGACTACCGTCACGAAGCTGACCCCGGCTTCGACCAAGCGGCGAGCCATCAAAGCTCGTTGGCCCCAGCAGTGCCGACCGTAGCGATCTCGAATGGCATCAGGTTCATTCGACAAATCAAAGGCCTTACGAGCCCGATCGCTGGTGATCATGCCGACGGCACGCTGTTGATAGCTGTCCATTGACGACATCAACTTCGAGGCATCGATCTGTCGTTCGATTCGGTCTAAACCGCCCAGCAATTTCATCCGATCATCAAGCCTTTGAGCGACTTGCGCCACGGGAGCAATGTTTGGAACTGTGAAATTCGGGGCAGTCGGGTCACCTTCAACGTTAAATGGCAGGTAGGCGCTGCCAAGGTACGCGGCACCTTGGGCAAAAACGTCATTAATACGCCCCCCGGGGTTCAGCGAGACCTGATTTGGCAGGCCGTTGTTTCGATTTTCACGGCATTTCGCGACGATCGCACCGGTCGCGGGTGCGTCGTTGACGGTATCGACAGGGGTCGCCGGAATACGACCGGTCATCATTCGCTTGTGGCCACCCCCATGGTCCGCAAACGTGTGGGAGACCGAGCGAATGACGTTGAATTTGTCGGCAATCGCGGCATGCCGGGGCATCAATTCGCAGACGTCCAGACCTGGAACCTTGGTCGGAATCGGGTGAAATGCCCCGCGGTATTCCGTCGGAGCCTTGGGCTTCATGTCGTACATGTCCATGTGCGGAGGACCGCCAGGAAGCCACACAAATATGATATTCGTATCGGGATCAATCGGCATTCCCTGTTCTGCCGCATCTGCTCTCAGCTTAAAGAGATCGGGCAAAGCCATGCCGCCGACACCAAGAGCCCCGACTGACAATACTTCACGGCGGGTAAGGGGGCCGGAACAGAGTCTTTTTGAGGAACTCATGGGAGTCTTCCGAAATTCAAGGTGGGATGGTCAAGGCGGGTCAAACCAGATTCCATTGATACGTTACCATCTTATCGAGCCGTTGTGAAGTTTTCTCCAACTAGGGACGGCTTTTCCGCGATCTCGCCAAACTCAGCGAGTTTGGCACGAGTCTCACGACCCCGTTAAACCGTCGGTCGAAGGCCCTCCTCTTTTCCCCTGAATTTCGGGCGTCCGAACAGATTCCGCAGCGGCTGATGGTCGACGGAGCCTTATTGTGGTAAAAAACTCCTCCGACAAATGGTTACATTCCGTGACCCGCTGCCAAAAGCGGCGTTTTGGTACCGAGCGAACTCGGCTTGATCTATGGGAATCTGAGGAAGGAAAGTCTGCGATGACAGTGGCGATCACCGCCGTGAGTGCACGGGAAATTCTGGATAGTCGCGGGAACCCGACCGTTGAGGTCGATGTGGAACTGGAAGACGGCACGATTGGCCGTGCGGCTGTTCCAAGTGGAGCGAGTACCGGGGCTCACGAAGCCTGCGAATTGCGTGACGGCGACAAGGGGCGATACCTGGGTAAAGGTGTCCGTAAAGCTGTTGACAATGTCGAACAGTTGGCCGAAGCCATTATCGACATGCAAGTCACAGATCAGGGTGCGATTGACCGCGCGATGATCGAAGCGGATGGAACTCCGAACAAGTCACGCCTGGGTGCAAATGCGATCCTGGCCTGTTCGTTGGCCTGTGCTCACGCTGCGGCCCGCGTCAGCTTCCTGCCGCTGTTCCGTTACCTCGGTGGTGTCGGTGCGAATACGCTCCCCGTCCCACTGATGAACATCATCAACGGCGGTGCCCATGCAAATAACGCGATCGATCTTCAGGAATTCATGATTGTTCCCGTCGGTTTCACCACATTTAGCGACGGCCTGCGAGCCGGGGTGGAAACATTCCACAGCCTGAAGAAAGTGCTGAACGACATGGGAATGAGTACCGCCGTCGGCGACGAAGGTGGTTTTGCTCCGAATCTCGAAAGCAACGAAGCGGCGATTCAGGTCATCCTGAAGGCGATCGAAAAGGCTGGCTACAAGCCTGGCGAACAGATCAAGCTGGCCTTGGACTGTGCGTCGACCGAGTTCTTCGACTCCAAGACCGGCCTCTACGAGATGGACGGCAAGAAGGTCAAGGGCGATGAACTGGTCGGGATCTGGAAGTCATGGTCCGAAAAGTATCCGATCTGCTCCATCGAAGATGGCTGTGCGGAAGACGATTGGACGACATGGAAGCTGTTGACCGATGCCATCGGCAGCAAGGTTCAGCTTGTTGGTGACGACCTGTTCGTAACGAACACCACTCGCCTGAAACGCGGAATCGAAGAAGGGATTGCGAACAGCATCCTGGTTAAAGTGAACCAGATCGGTTCGCTGTCGGAAACGGTCGATGCCGTTCAGACCGCTTATCGAGCGAAGTACACAGCTGTC
>CAIWEX010001109.1 GCA_903911795.1 uncultured Schlesneria sp. | reverse complement strand
TCGCTCTACCTACTCAACAAACTGTGGTCATTCTCTTTGGTTGGGTGACGTTAGACCAGCAGAAACTGTTGACATGTACAACAATGTTAAAATACCAGAAGCATTGTGGAAAAACGTTGTACAACATAATGAATGTGATAAGTGTGGTGGTGCTCTTAAAGAAAACCAAGCATGCTTAACATCATTCAAGTACAAAAACAAACCTAATCAGTATCGTATTGTATGTGCTGATTGTGTAACGGAGGCATTAGATGAGGCAACATCGCCTAAGCAGCAAAATAGCGGTCATGAAATACAAGGCAGGGAGTCGATCCGGCGGCGATTCGCAGTGAATACCTGAAACGATTCGGCAGCCATCTCAGTGCGATCGAAACGATCTGTTCGCGGCTGGGGCTGACCTATCACCGGCTGTCCACAAACACTCCTCTCGAAACGGCGTTGCCAGAAGTCGTCCGGGTGCGGATGCAGACGCGCGGAAACAGCCGGACAAGGACTGCTCGAAGATGAGGAGCCCCGCATGACGCCACTCGCTCCGTTATACCTGCTCGCCGCATTCGCTGTAGCCGGCCCGATCCTGTTCCATTTGTGGAGACGGACGCCGCGCGGACGGCGTGAGTTTTCCACATTGATGTTTCTGTCACCCTCGCCCCCGCGAGTCACATCGCGTAGTCGAGTCGAACATTGGCTGCTGCTGTTACTGCGGGCTTCGGTTCTTTGTCTGCTGGCTTTAGCGTTTGCCCGCCCCTTGTGGCGAACGGCCACCTCCGGACAAGAAAAACCTGCCAATGAAGAGTTGATCGCAATCCTCGTTGACACCAGCGCCAGCCTGCGACGTGAAGGCGCGTGGGCGGAGTTGCAGAATCGGCTTGAGGAAAGGCTGTCACAGTTACCTGCCGCAGCGACCGTTGCCTTGTATCACTTCAATGAACAATGGTCAGCCGATGCGGCGTTTGCCGAACTGAAACGACTGCCAGTCGAAGAGCGTCGCGAAGTCGTCAAATCACGATTGGCTGAATTGAAACCAGGCTGGCGCGGGACAAATCTCGGCGAAGCCCTCGTTCGAACCGCGTCTGCGTTGCAGGAGACGCAGGCTGAGCAAGCAATTCCGGCACGATTGCGGATCATTCTCGCTTCGGATCTGCAAAGCGGATCTAAACTGGATGCTCTCAATGGCTTTGAATGGCCTTCGGATCTGCGGCTGGAGTTATTGATCGCGGATGCCAAATCAACATCCAACGCTGGGCTGCAGCTTGTCGAGCGGAATCTGGATGCGGGCGACGATGTATTGAGAGTTCGCATCAGCAATGCAGCGAATTCCAAGAAAGAGCAGTTTTCACTCGCGTGGTCTGGCGACAACTCCACAGCACTTTCCGTCTATGTTCCACCGGGACAAAGTCGTATGGTGATTCCTTCCAAACGGCCCAGTGATGTCACGGTCACTTCGTTGCGATTAAAAGGTGATGACGACGATTTCGATAACACGGTGCATATCGCACCGACGCGCGAAGAATCCCGGCTGGTCGTCTATTGTGGGACAGATGCCGCAGATGATTCGAACGGACCTCGGTTCTATCTGGAAGGATTGTTTGGCGCGGCACAGCGTTATCAGATTCACGTCCGCAGTTGGCGCGAGGCGCTAACGGCATCGAAGGCTGACAGGCCGGCGCTGGTGGTCCTGGTCGAACCCGAAGCCGATGCGGCAGATTTTGTGAAGGCGCATCTGGCGCAGGGGGGGACTGTCCTGATCGCTTCCGGGACTGCGAGTGCGGCGTCAGAGTCACTGAAGCAGTGTGGACTGACCGATCTGGACGTGACCGAAGCCACAGTGAAGCGGGACGCGATGCTGGGGGACATTGATTTCGAGCATCCGCTGTTCGCGCCGTTCGCGGAATCTCAGTTCAGTGACTTCACGGGGATTCGCTTCTGGAAGCACCGGCTGCTGGGGGGATTCTCAGCCGAAACGGCAACGGGTCCTCATCAGGGAAAAGTACTGGCGAGGTACGATGACAAGACACCCGCGTTCGTAGAATTCAAACAGGATCGAGGCCGTGTCTGGTTCTTGACCGGTGGCTGGCATCCGGCTGACAGTCAACTTGCCCGGTCTTCCAAGTTTCCACCGCTTTTGTTTCGAATTCTGGAGCAGGCGGCGGGCGATAATGTTCGAGCCGAAAGTTTGCCCGTGGGAAGCGAAATTGTCTGGCGTCTTCCAGGCATGGAGGCGACCGCCCAGGGGGCGGTTCAAACTCCGAATGGTGCGGTTCAATCTGTTGCGGTGAATGCCCCTTTCAACCAGACGGATTCTCCGGGCCTGTACACAATGCAGGCAGAAGGCCGAACGGATACCGTGGCGGTCAATCTTGCCGCTGCAGAAAGTCAGACAGCTCAGCTCCCTCTGGATCAACTGGAAGCACTCGGGGTTCGAATGGGAGCGACCGAATCGCCGGAAGACCTTCGACGAGTGCGCGAACGTGAGCGACAACTCCAGATTGAAGAACTTGAGCATGTCCAGAAACTCTGGCGCTGGGGGATCCTTGCCGCGATCGTGTTTTTGTTGATTGAAACGTGGGTAGCTGGCCGCAGACCGACGGCGAATGTTTGAGATTGAAAGAGACGTTCACCATGCGTGTCATGACGTTCGCGATTTGTTTCGCCGTTGGTGCAGTTGCTGGATGTTCTCAGCCACAAGGCTCCACGGCCCCGACCGAGAATCAAGAAAAGCCGGACGCCACTTCGCATTCCAAGCTCACACCAGCTCCAGTCAGTTCTCAATCAACGCCAGTGGTTCCCGTCGATGATTCGGCCGCAGCAGAACGACTGCGACAGTCCGGATTCGGCGTCACGGTCGGAGAGGACAACCGGGTCACAGCGGTAGATTTGCGAGCGACCGAACTCAAAACGATCGACCAGGCAAACGAGGTCTTCAGTGCACTGGTGCGTCTCAATCGCCTGAACTCGATCAAGGCCCGTGGAATGGGAATCACGAACGAAGTGCTGGCACGCATCGCCGGGTTAACGGAGATCTTCGAAATCGAACTGGTCCACACGAAACTCAATGACAGTGGGATTGATCATCTGTTGAGAATGACGGGGCTAACATCACTCAATGTCAGTCAGTCCGATGTGGCGGATGAAGGTGTGGAGAAACTGACCGTTTTTGCGGAACTGACGTCGTTAGATCTGCAGTCGACAAAGGTCACCAATCAAGGCATGGTTGCTGTCTCCAAACTTCGCCAGCTTCGTCAACTGTCGTTGGCCGGGACAAGCGTCACCGATCCCGGGTTGTCGCCATTGACGGGATTGCGCAACGTGCAGCGACTCGATTTGAGTGCAGGACAATTCCGCGACCAGGGGATGGAGCATATTGCCAATATGCCCACGCTGGAGGTTTTGAAGTTGCGCGGCGTTGCAGTGGGAGATGCGGGCATCGAGCAGATCGCGGTCCTCGTAAACTTGAAATCCCTCGATCTGGCGGGAACTCAAATCACGGATGATGGTTTCAAGTTGTTGTCAGTGCTTGTGAATCTTGAGGATTTGGACCTCAGTCAAACTGCGATTACTCCGGCAACGTTGAAGCGTATTCCAGACTTCAAACGCCTGAAAAAGTTGAGGATCGAAGGCTGTAAGCAGATTCTGGTTGAACATAAGTCTGAATTGGGGCGTGAAGCACCTCCATTGGAAATCATCGGGCCGTGACAGCAACGTCGAAGATTTCGTTGAAGTCAATTGCCGTCTGTTTTCGCGGATAAACTGCTCAGGGATCGACTCGGTCTCGTCGTTGGAAAGAGGGCATTCTTCCTGGTCCATCACTACGTAACCGCTCGGTGAGTTCCTGCCTGCGTTTGAAGTCTCAACGACAACGCCCGTGAGTTCATCACGGGCGTTGCCTGATCGCGAAGTCGACGAGCGACTGTTAATACTCTTTCGCGTTGATCCACTTCATCATGCGGCGCAATTGCTTGCCGGTCTCTTCAATCTGATGTGACCGTTCGCGACGCTTGATGGCCTGGAACGTCGGCTGGTTGGCCTTGTTTTCCAGAATCCATTCCTTGGCGAATTGGCCCGTCTGGATTTCGTGCAGAATCTTCTTCATTTCGGCTTTGGTCTGTTCCGTGACGATTCGTGGGCCACGGGTGTAATCGCCAAATTCAGCGGTGTTTGACACGCTGTATCGCATGTAGTTCAAACCACCCTGGTAGAACAGGTCGACGATCAGCTTCAGTTCGTGCATACACTCGAAGTAGGCCATTTCCGGCTGATATCCGGCTTCAACGAGGGTCTCGAATGCCGCCTTGATCAGGGCACTGACACCACCGCACAGAACAACCTGTTCACCGAACAGGTCGGTTTCGGTCTCTTCGGCAATCGTGGTTTCGATCACACCACCGCGAGTACCGCCGATCCCCTTGGCATAGGCCAGAGCCAACTGACGGCTGGTGTCCGAGGCACCCGGGCTCAGTGCGATCAGGCTGGGAACTCCACCACCCTTTTCGTATTCGCTGCGAACCAGATGTCCGGGGCCCTTGGGAGCCACCAGTGCACAATCAACACCAGCAGGAGGAATCACCTGACCGAAGTGCAGGTTGAAACCGTGTGAGCACATCAGCAGTGCGCCTGGCTTCAGATTTGGCTTGATGTCATTGCGATAGGCATCGCCCTGAACTTCGTCGGGCAGCAGGATATTGACCAGATCACCGACTCGGGTTGCTTCGGCGAGCGAAACAGGCTTGAAGCCGTGGCTGACAGCCAGATCGTAATTCTTGCTGCCGGGGCGTTGCCCGATGACGACGGTGCAACCGCTGTCACGCAGGTTTTGGGCCTGGGCGTGGCCCTGGCTACCGTAACCCAGGATGGAAATCGTTTTGCCCTTCAGCAGGGACAGGTCGGCATCGTCGTCGTAGTAAACCTTCGCGGCCATTGTGCAATCTCGGCTGGAAAAAAGGAGGGTGGACAGGTCAGGAAGCGGGATTGGCACCCGACAGAGCGCGTTCCCAGAGAATCTCAGCCGTTTACAACGGCTTCTTCATAGGCAGGAGGGGGTTGCAGCGCGGATTCGATCGACAGCGAGGTCTTCCGCGACAGCGCAATGCGGCCGGTGCGGACCATTTCAATGATCCCGTATGCACGCATCAGATTGATAAAGGCGGTCAGTTTGCTCTCGGAACCCGAGATTTCGATGATCAGGTCTTCTTCGCCAATGTCGACGATCTTTCCGCGGAAGATCTCAACCATTTCGCGGATCTCACTGCGTGTTCCGCCATTTGCGGCAACCTTGATCAACATCAAATCGCGTTCGACGATATCCTGGTTCTGGTAGTCCACCACCTTTACCACGGTGATGATCTTTTCCAGTTGCTTGCGAACCTGATCCAGAACCTTGTCGTCGCCAGCCACGACAAACGTGACTCGGGAAAAGGCGGGATCTTCGGTTTCGCCAACCGCCAGACTTTCGATGTTGTAGGCGCGCGAGGCCAGCATGCCTGAAATATGGGCCAGCACACCTGGCTGGTTCATCACCATCGCGGACAACACGTGCTTCATCGAACGAAAACTTTCCAGACTGAAGGCAACCTTGCGTAAAGGTGTCAAACGAGTTACGGCAAATACACAGCGTGGAAGCCGCGACAGTTACGGCCGACACGCTCCCGATCCAGATCAATCAGGAACGGATCAACTTTCACCGAGGCGACTGCATTCGCGCGATCCGAACCCGGCGGAAGATCGGATATGTTATTCGGCAGCAAGGGTGGACACAAGCATTAGTTGCGAAACACGTGAATCTGCCCAACGAAATCACCGGGGCAATCCGCTTTTTCATTGTAGGGTGGAACCAGCTCGCTTCGAGCGCTGGCCCACCATCAGGAAACGTCGACAATTGATGGTGGGCCTAGGTGTGGGGGTGCCACGATCTTGGAGTCTGCGACAAGGTTGTGCGAAATTTGGTTTCCAGCTCATTTCACAACCGATCTCTTCGCCGTCTCCATGAAATTTCGCTCATTCTCAAAAGATCCATCGAAGACACGGCCTTGTCGCAGACTCCAAGACCGTGGCACCCATTTCATAAGGAATCGTCAAAAAGGCATTGTCCCAACGAAATCACCGCGCAGTCTTGATCGAATGGGACGCGCCAGAACACAATCCCTGCGAAGTGAAACTGGTACGCCACTGCTTCGGAGTCAACAGCGAAGCGGTGCCAATTGAAGAACACGCATCATCCGAAGGAATTTGCATTTTGGAAAAATCGCTGGCAGGACAGGTCGCAATTGTCACCGGAGCGGGGCGAGGATTGGGGCGGGCATTCGCTGAACGACTGGCGGCCCTGGGAGCCGACGTCGTGATCCACGGGATGCGTGAAAACGGTCCGGCTGAGTATGGCGAAGGGACCACCCTGACCGATGTCGCTCGACAGATCAGTGAACAGTATGGTGTTCGCACAATTCGGGTCTTGGGTGACCTGACAAACAGTGCCGACGTCGAACGCGTCGTTCAGACCGCCAATCAGGAATTGGGCCCCGTCGGAATCCTGGTCCACAATGCCGGAGGTGACGTCGCGGCTGCCGGTGGCAAGCCAAATCCGAACGACGCGGTCAACGTCAAGGAAATTGATGTCAAAGCCGTTCTGGATCGCAACCTGCTCAGCACAATCCTGGTCTGCCAGCAGACCGCGCGCGGAATGATGGAGCGAAAAGCAGGGCGAATCATCACCATCAGTTCGATTGCCGCGTTCAAAGGCAACGATACCAGCGTCATTTACGCGACCGCCAAGGCTGCGGTTGTCGAGTATACGCGTTGCCTGGCCGTGCAGTTGCGTCCCTACAACATCAACGTCAACAGTCTGGCCCCGGGCGATACCCGAACAGGTCGATTTCTGGGGACTCGACACGTCCCCGGCGAACGACTGGTTTCTGAAGGAACCCTGGACCGCATCGCTATGGTTGATGAAGTCGCACGCGTGATCGATTTCTTCGCCGGACCACTCGGTGACTTTGTGACAGGCCAGGTCCTGCGCGTTGACGGTGGAACGCAATGCTGGTCGGCTTAATTAAGCCTGGATTCGCCTGACGCGCGGAAATCCAAAAACAGTCACGCCTGAAAATTCGGGAACGCAAATCACGGATTTTCAAGGCGTGGTTGCACTCTTCTGATTGGCTCAAGTGTCAAAACGCGAATTGTGACGCACAACAATAACATACAGGCCGTCGAGCAATTCGCTTTTTTGGTGTTTATCGCAATATTTTGTTTGACGCTACATGCCCGCTGTCGTTACAATAAGCTGCGATGACGCGTTGTGCAGCATATGACAGATTTTTCGCGAGACTCGATGTCGTTGTTTTTGTACTCATTTGCACGGCTGGTGATCTGTTGTGGTGAACGAATGGATCTAACTCAATGTTTGCGGTCCTTTTCATTCTTTCGATTGTTGCGTTCCAAGGTGACGTAGAGCCATTCGAAGTACAATTTGCCCGCTTAGTTGCAGAGGATCCTGCCGTACGCGGACGGGACGCTGTAATTGCGGATTGCGGGACTTTGATGGACGACTTCCCGGCAAATCGCGCTCCTGTGGCGCTGTTGATCGGACGATTGTTTGACCTCAACAATCCTACGGCGGGCTTTGTGCAGGATCGCGCTTCTTCGATGGAATGGTACGAGAAAGCCCGGAACTTCGCTGAGCTTGGAACGCCGGTTTGGGCCGAGGCGAGCATGCGACTGACGCAACGTCTGCGGGAGATTCGTGAGGACGTTTTAAATATTCAGAAGTCGCGCGAAATCTTGGAAAACCTCCAAAGTCACGTAAAGCGTCGAAGCTACGAGGCGTTGGTGGTTTCCGCCGAACTCGTATATCAGGGATTGGCGGAACGTGATCTCGAAAGGACGGAACGAGCTTGCGAACAGCTTATCGAAATTTCAACCAATTCGGTGAGTACTCCAGACGGAAAGCTGCCGCCAACTCTATTGGTCGCGACTGCTTTGCGTGAATACTTGATCAATCTCGCACAGGCGGGTGACGTTCCAAAACGAGATCGTGTGGAACGGATTCAAGTGTTTTTTGACAGACACAAAAACATCGTGCTTTTGGATCGGGCAACTGAAACGGCGTTGATGATTGTCGGCACGTGGAAGGACGATCTCGAAGCGCCGCAACCGGTGCCAAGCCAGCGAATTGGAATACGATTCTGGCTGATAGTAGGAAATGGCGTTGTCGTTCTTATGCTTACGCTGGCTTGGCTCAAATTAAAAGTAAGGATTCAGCGCCAACCGACTTAACCCAGCGAGCATCAATTTCAACAGTGAGTGTTATTTGTTGTAAGGAATTCTGCACGTTTCTAAGTGGGGACTGAAAATGGACGGATTTCATCAGTCGTGTTGCCGCGCGATACTTGTCGTCGCATTCTTTCTGGTCGAACCGATAGTAGCAATGGCTCAATGCTGTTCAGTCAGCACCGGTTCTTCGCCGACGCTGGCTGACTATCCTGTGTCGCAGACGGGATATATGACGCCTGGGTCGTCAACAGTGTTCTGGGCACAGGCTTGCGATACAGATACCAAGACAGTTACGTGCGGTTCCACAACTACGACATACACAATATCTGATTCGGCGACAGTGATTTGGACCGTGACTACGGGGGGAGTTACAAGCACGTACCGGGGATCGTCATTTTCGTGGACGGCCCCGGCACTCAATGCAGGCGAATGTGCTCGCACTGTCACCATCAGCATGCAGGCGGATGACGATCATACAGCTGCGTACAGTTCCGATTCTACCTGTACGGGGGACCAGAATGACGCACCGGGCCAAACCGCCAGCATTCAGATCCTCGTCGCGAAATATGACTGTATGACACCGGGCTCCACGACGCTCAACGCGTGCAAGACCGCGGTGAATGATCAGGGAGGGTGTAGTAACGGTGGAACCAAGGTTGCAAATCCCAGTTACACTTTTGTAGTAACTCCCCCCGCAGGGCAGAGTTGCTCGGTTCCTGCAAACATCCTCCAAACCTGCCAGGGGCAGGCTGGCAATGCAAATCAAGACCCAGACAATCCCTGCGGAACAGCATCGTTTGAAGCGGCATGCAATGCACACGACGCGGCATACGTCAATTGCAGTACAACGAAGGCGGACGCCGACCAGGCATTCACAGCCGCATTGACAGCCGCGTGCAATGGGGTAAATCAATGTAACCATTCATGCACGCTTCCTCCTGCGATCACGAACCTTCCGTTCAATGTGACGCTGAACACATGTAATCTTTATGCATCCGCATATGGTCAGGCAATGGCCACGGCCCAATCCCAACAGGCGTGGGTCGATTCGCAAAAAGCCGCATGTCAATGTTGTACGCCGCCACAGTTGTAACGCCGAGACAGGACGTGTGCCACGATGCTACGACTCTGCTTGTCATTCGCCTTGATCGTTTTTTGTAATGGCCGGGTTGATGCTCAGTTGCAACAGATGTCGAAACTGGATCTGTTGCAACTTGGACGCAATCAGAAAGTCTTGGCCTGTCATTTTAAAGATGGCATGGTTACGGTCCTCATTCGACGATCAACTGCGGAATCGAAGGAGGTTGCGTTTTCACTTTGTGAACTTGGTCGGAACGGCAGAATTCTATCGGAGAAGGTGATTCACGAGTGGAATCCAGAGCACGGCGGGGGAATGAACTTCGCCTTCGCCTTGGCCACAAACCATCTGGACGAAGAATCGAGCGACATTGGCACGCTCGTTTTGGGGCCGATGACGCGTGAAGAAACCGGCGTGTTTCAGCGGTACTCATCAACAGGGCGGCTTCAATGGACAGAATCGCTACCCGGTGGCAACTTTGCCTATTGTGTGGATATTAAGCGGTCAAAGCAGGGGTTTGTCATTGCGGGAGTCGGTGGCAGCCCTTCAACGGCTACTGTACGTGGCCTTGACGAACGAGGCAGAGAATCATGGCAACTGGTCGGAAAGAAACGCCATCAAGCAAGCCGGATCCTGGTCAATAGCAATGGGGAAATCATTGCCTTTACGGATCCAATTGATCTTGCCAGCGAAGAATTATCGATGCTTGTGCTGGTAGCGGCAGATGGCAAAAAGCTGAAGGAGAAGCCCCTTGAAGGCTTCGGTAAGATTAGCGATCACCGATTCCAGGCATTAATTCTGGGAACGTTGGACTTTGCCTGGCTGGCAGGTCCGATGAAAAAGGACTCGTTTGTCTTTGCCTTCGCAAATAAGCCTTTTCCCACAGGAGCGCCTACTGAGCTTCACGCAGATATTTATGACTCCAATCTGGAACAAATCAGAACGATCGATTTTGGCAATTCGTTTGAACGCTGGACGTATTTCTTTGACGTCTCAAAACTTGACGATGAAAAGCTCTTGGTTTCTGGTGTCAGTGACGGGAAAGTCCAATGTGCGGTCATGGGCCTGGATGGACAGCTGCTCCACACAATTCAGATCACACCGCCAGAACAGACTCTCTTTGCGAATGTATGGACGGACGGATCTGGGCAAGTCGCGATCTTTCTGGAATGTCTGGAGCAGGCGGATAATGGTCGTGTTGTGAGAGCGGGTACTCTTTACCTGCTGCAAGACAAGAAATAAGCGTGGTCCCTGAAATGGCGAACCTGCACGATTTCCACGTGAGCGAAAAGAAAATCGATGTGGTCCAAATCAGCACTGACGAATGCCTTGTTTCTGGCGATTGGTATTTTTGTCGGCGTATTTGTCGATGGTCTTTTTTTTCGGACAGCACAGCCCACGCCAGTTCCTTCCGAGTCTCCTGTGCTTCCTCCTGGGCATAACGTCTTTGTGTCATCGCCATCTGCATCGCGGTCACCCGGAAACTCAGTTTCCCACGCCATGTCAGATCCAAACCGCCCTGTGATGGTCGTCGAAGAATCGGACTATGACTTCGGAAGTCAGGAAACTGGTACAACAATCACTCACCAATTTGCATTTCACAATCACGGGAAAAGTATACTTCGCGTAACGGATGTCAGAGCGGCTTGTGGTTGTACGGTCGCTAAGGTCTCTACCACTGAACTGTTGCCCGGTACGTCAGCATTCGTGGAAGTAAAGCTCAATTTGACGCGACTGAAGGGCAAAATTAAAAAACATCTGGTCGTTGAAACAAACGATCCACAGACGCCCATTACGCGTTTTTCGATGCATGGAGACGTGATCATGAACGTCGAAATGGCACCGGAAATCACTCGAATCCCCCGGATTCAGGCCGGAGACTCTGTGACCAAGAGTGTCAGAGTCTCTGCACTCAAAGACTTAAAATTCGATATCACGGGATTGACAACGAGTCGACCTGGCATTTCGGCGAAGTTTGCTACGATCAAACCCGGTCGGGAATACAACATCACGATCGTCTACAATGCGCCAGATGCTTCTGGCCTTCAAGAGGCGTGGGTGCACATCCATACGGACCACTCCGGCATTTACAACAAGATTGATCTGCCAATTTCTGCCTTTGTCGTTGGTGGCACGGATTCAGGCACGAGGACAAAAAGCTCGGACTTTGTAACCGTTCCGAAATAGTGTGGCAGCATCTATCGTTGTGGTGGTCATTCAAGCCAGCCTGGTTCCGGTCTACAGCCAACGAAGAGAGCGACTGCGTTGGCGTAAGGCCATTACTCGTTCAGCGAAGTATTGGAAATCGTGACATCGTCGACGAACAGAGTGGTTGGCTTATCGCTGCCGTTGTAGGCACTGATACCGATCTCAAAACTGTTGTAAATCGTGTGGGCAAACACCAGTGTTTGCCCTCGCGCGTCGATGATCTTCTTTCCATCCTGCCATAACTCAATCACACCATCCTCTTTCTCAGACAACTTCAGATGGGATTTGAGATGGACCCAGCGTCCGGTGGGAAACGGAACCTCTTTCCCCTTGGGCTGACTGTAGTACGTGTGATCGATCCCTTTCATCTGAAAGGCCGCATATTTGCCATCGACAAAGACAATCCGCATCCCGGGGTGCTGATGAATCCAGGTCGTTTCCAGATCCAGTACCGTGAAGGGGATCCCACTTCCGGTCGGAACATGGCACCAGAGCGACATCCAGACATCGTCACCTTTTACGAAATGCATCAGTTCCGTGGAGAGCGACGCCTTGGCTGTCACCATTCCGCGACTCGGCGGAACCGAAACGGTCTTCAAGGCCGTTTTTCCGCCATGCGACAGTTCGTTGCTGGGTTCGGTCCGGTTGTCGATGAAGTCCGCTTCACCTTTTAAAATCCGGTTGCGCAGCTTCACATAGTCGTTGACCGTCGGTGTCTTCGGTGATTGCAGCTCACAAGTTGTCCAGCCTCGCTTCAGCCCGATCAGATCCGCGAGTTGCTTGGTCCCTTCGAAGTCCTCATGAAACGTCCGCTTTACCGGCAACGGTTCACCATCGGGATTCTTCCGAAAGATGGCCCCATTTCGCTCGATGTAATTCTTGGCGTAAAAATCAGGGTCGTAAACCTGTTGAGCGAACTCCCACTTCCCGCTGCTTGCATTGACTCGGTACAGGCTCCCCTTGTGGAGCTTGTACGTTGTTCCTTTCTCGACGATCGTCCGTTCCACTTCCGATTCGGGAATAGGATCGATCTGTCGTGGACGCGGCTGGAGAGCTGACCATGCCGCCATTCCGATCACGACGAACACTACAGACACCACGAGAGTTTTTAGTAAAAGAGATCTCATTCGGTGATACCGACTCTGCAAAAAGTGCTCAGGGGACTAATGGTTGAACGAAAACTCAGTCGAGTTCAGCAGACTCCAGTAAATATCCTCGTAAATCGCACGATCCTTGGAATCTTCGCCAATCAGATCACGGATCGCCGTTCGCTCGCTGCTGGTGGGGCGTCGGCAAAGCGTCCTGATAAACAGCTCTTCGACGATTTCTTCGGGGGCAGCGTTTCGGTCCAGCATTTTCTGGACGGCCGAATTGCCTGCAATCCGGTCCTTTACGGTTTCTCCCACCGCCATATGCAGAGTTTGTGACAGTGTCGGTTCTTTCTTCGTTTCGCAGGCACAGACGGTCCCACGGCTGGAACGCCCAAACGTGGCGAAGAATGGATCTCCAGAGTGCGGGCCTTCTGTATCACCCGATTCGCGGGGATAGTATTCAATGGCTCGCGTCCCTTCCGGGAATCCGTTGAAGCGCCGGGTAATTCCCGTAGAAGTGACTACCGAATCGAGCAGCACATCCGCTCGCAAGCGGCGCAGATGTGCGTGCGAAAACTGACGTGTGTCTCGCTGATTTGACGCATTCGGTTTGGCACTCAACTGGTAGACTCGCGAATTGCAGATTTCTTTCGCCAGCGTCTTCAGGCTGAACTTCGACTCCACTAATCGCTTTGACAGCGCCTCCAGCAACGGAGCGTTGACGGGCGGATTACTCGCACGAACATCGTCAACAGGTTCAATAATACCACGTCCGAGAAAATGAGCCCAGATCCTGTTCGCCAGATTTCTGCTGAAAAGATCGTTCTGTGGTGAGGTCAGCCATTGGGCCAGTGCGGTCCGTGGATCGCCCCCCGCGGCAACCGGTTCGATGCCACCCAGCACTCTGGCTGGCATCGGACGACCATCGACCAGATGCCTCGCTGGTGGTGCCGTCGTGTCACAGTAGATCCGCCGTTCCCGCGGTTCGACACCCGGCTTCCGCTTCATTCCCGTAAAGAAACTGACGAAGCTGTAGTAGTCGTCCTGAGTCCACCGATCAAACGGATGATTGTGACATTCGGCACATTGAATCTGTACTCCCAGGAAGACTTGAGAGAAGTCTGCGGCGAACGCTTTCGGTTCAAATTGTGGTTTATGAACCAGCATCGTGTAGAGATTCACCGGGCCATTCGTCAGGTTACTGCCTGAGGCATCCACCATTTCCGCGACAAACTCGTTCAGCGGCCTTCCATCCCGCATCTGCTTGCGAATCCACTGGTAATAGGCATCGGCCGCTTTTACATCGGTCGCCAAGGGGGCATAGTTGCCGCCGATGATCCGCAACTGCTCGCCCCAGAGAGCCGTCCAGTAATCCGCAAATGCATCGTCCGCGAGTAACTGATCAATCTTCACGGCACGCCGGTCTGGTCGCGCATCCGCCATGAAGGCGCGGTATTCCTCAACCGTCGGCGCGCGCCCAATCAGATCCAGAGTCACTCGCCGTAGAAATGTTTCATCGTCACACAACTCTGAAGGTGCAATTCGCAGTTTCTGCAACCGGTCAAATACCAGCTCATCGATAAAATTGGCTGCCGCTGGATTGGGCCAGACAAAGTTTCCTTCCTGAGGCAAGACGATGACTTCGACCCCCACGGTGAAACGACTGAATCGGGCAAACACATGAGTGTCTCCTGCCCCCGTAGCCGTTACGTTTCCATCCGCATCAATCCTGGCAACACTCTCGTTGTTAGAAAAATACCGAGCGAGTTTCGTGACATCGCGCGTCGAGCCGTCGCTCGCTTTCGCAGTGACTTTCAGCGATTCCTTCGCTTGCGGACGTTCAAACAACAGCCGTTCGCTCGATAATTCGACTGCCACTGTTACGGGAACGTCGCCGATATCATCGGGAGACCCCGCTTCAATCCATTTCAAGATCGTCTGGTAATACTCGCTATCGCGGCTGAAGAGCTTTCCGCCGGTGTGTGGTACTGCTCCTGTCGCCTTCAATAAGAGCAGACTCTGGGATGGCACAGCCGGATTGACGCGACGACCAACCATCTCGTTGACAACGCGTTCGTAGTCACCTTTTGCGTCATACCCGAAGAGGGACAGCATGAATCCGTCTTTGCCTCGGGCCGAACCGTGGCACGTCCCCGAGTTACATCCCGCTCGAAAAAAGACTGGCATGACATCACGGCGGAAACTGACTTCGGCCGCACCAACGGTCGCATTGTGACAGATCGATAACATCGCGATCAATGCAACGCAAAAACAACGGAAACTTCGCAGCATGAAATTACTTATCGAAGAAGAAGGAATCTTGTTGTTTCGACCAGACATCACGTGCCCTCTTTGTCCCATCAACCGTTGGTCGCTTGCCCACGATTAAAACCGGATGTTGGCGCGTTCCGGCTGATTTATCGAATCCAAAAAGGACGTCATGTGACACAGTACTAAGGTTTTTTGGCTTCAATGAGCGGATCGATCCGCAATGTTCCATTTCCCGTTCGCTGACGGATTTCTTGCCCCGCGGCACGGACGGTGATTTCGCAGTTGATACCACGAACGCTTCCCAGCAATGCCTCGTTTGTCGCTTCCACCTCAAAGGCGATTTCCTTGCTGTCGCGGGTCACCACAGGCAGAGGTTCCACAACGCTGATACCTTTCGGAAGCCCCAGCAAACGCGTAGTTGCCGAGCCTTCAAACGGGCTCTTGTGCTGAACTGCCCACACATATTTTTTCCGCTCGCCCCGGCGAACCGCTTCCGGCTGACTGGTGAGTTCGATAAACGGTTCTGCAATCGACAACTCCGCGATCGCGGACGAAACCCTGATCCGCCCAGTCCCGAGATACGGGTCGAGATCCTCGCGCATCGTGCAGGCGCTGATCACCAGCGGACATTTGCCGAGCGGAGCATTCAATTCTCCGGTGATTCGCAAGACACCTGCATTTTCGCCCGCCTGGATAATGGTTGCCGGTTGTACGGAAACACCTGGCGAAACCCAGTCGCACTGAAATTCAACGGGCTGGTTGAAACCCTTCCGTCGTGTGATCTTGACCGGGATTGCCAATTCGCCACCTCGAACGAGTGCTGTCGGCGGTGACTGAATTTCAACCGAAAACGGAGCCTCTTCCGTCACAGCCAGAACGTAGCGATCGAGCCTGACAGTCCGCCATGCGTCCCCTCCTGAGTGATTGATGTACGGCAGTGACTGCTGCGAGTGACTCTCCAACTTCTGAGTCGTATCTACGGGCCTCGCCTCGATTGTGATCAGTGCACTTCCTGGCTTGGCTGCGGGATCAGCCACAAACTGCACGGGCCAGAGTGTTCGACCGGCGGGAACGCGTGCCGACACCAGTCTGATCCCCTCGGGCAATCCATGAGCGATCAGGTCAAACTCGCCTCGAAAGCTGCTTCCCTGCCCCTGTGGCAGGCTGATGTTGACGGTCCAGCGGTTTCCTTGAGGCACAACCAGACCACTCGTTCGAATACACTCTTCCCAATCGAACGCAGTGCTGGCGAGGAGCGTATGGATCGAATTGGATGCTGGCTCGACTTCAATACGATAGACGGCCTCCGGCCCGCTGGAGCCGCTGGTATCCTCGATTTCAATCAGATAATCGCCATCGGCCTTCGGTTCCCAGATCACAGAGGGATCGAGAATGTCCTTCAAACCACCGCCGCTACGAAAGCCTGTCCCAAAAATATCGCGATCAACCAGCCGACTGTCATCTGCATCAATCTCCGGTGAGGCTCCACTGGTGAGTGATTCGACAGACCGGATTCGCAATTTCGGATCGATGGGCGAACCCAGCGAAGCGGCAAACACGCGCAAGCGCCAGCGATCCCCTTTCTTGACCGAAACCTGAAACGCATCCGCATCCCCGCGCTGATCGATCCGACCATTCAATGCGGCAGGAAGATTTGCGACACGCGTATTCGCTGCCTGAGTCTCCTCCATAATGTTTGGAATGCTGCTGGAACGAATCAACAACGGTGACGGAGCCTCGCCGAAATGTTCAAACGTCCCAGGCTGGCTGGAAATCGTCAATAACTCAGAAATCGGCCCCAATGGATCGCCCAGCAGTTCGAACGCTTGCTTCGTTCCGGCAGGACCACCGAGCGGATACGCCACCACCGGGCGAGGGTTTGTTCCGATATGCACACAGTAGGCCTTGTCATTCGGCACAAACACAGATCGCCGCACTTCGACATAGGCAAACCCGTCGCGTGGCGTCTTGATCGAGAGCAGCGGGTCCTGGAGATGCTGCGGGTTGTCATCGTTTGATGCCAGCTCCCGCCCTGCTTCATCGAGAATCCGAAGTGCGAGATCGTATTCCGATCCTCCATAGTGCATATCAGCAATGCGAACGGAGTCGACTTCGACTGACAACCGCCCCCCGGCGACGACGGGGACTCGATAGACGTCAATATCCCCTTTGGAACTCGGTCCCATCCGCCCGCGGACACTGACATTCGTCGTCACCGGCATGGCTGTCTGGAATGTATCATTGGAGTTGTTCCCCTGCTCATTCTCGTCAATGACCTTGAATGGGGATACGTGAATCGTCCCCAGCGAGGTGATTTCAGTGGCGGTTCGAACTCGAAAGGGATGTTCGCCTGGCAGGCAATCAGGCGCCACTTCGAACTTGCAGAGGATCTGTTCTTCCATTCTGCCACCGTGAACCAAGCCGATCGGTTGAGGTAGCTTCGGAAGTTGCTCGATGCTGACCACACGGATGCCCGGTTTATAGAAGACGATCTCCTGGGCATCTTTCAGGCAGATCCCCTGAATCGTGATCTCGGTCGTCGCACCTCGCGGTACGACACGCGGCGTCGTTGCGCCGATATGCAGCAACATCGCACCGCCAGAGGCATTAGGAACCAGCGGCGACGTCATTAGCAGCATCACAACCAACAGGAAATGTCTACTGAGCAGGACAGCCCTGCCCGGCTTCAAACCCGCACGAACCGGCCGCAATTCGTCAAGCATGTCTCGCATCACCATCAGCAGTACCGTTTTCTGTTTGCCGTGAAATTGGCAGATCTCAATTGAGTCTGGCAGGCAAAGCAATGTTTGACAAGTCGCCTGTCGTGTGCTTGCAGTCGGCAATGAGCCGGATAGTCGTGGTTCGTCCCGCGAACCAATGCTGCATTTGCGAATTCCAACTCAAATTCGACTCGTTCAAAGATGTCTTTCAACGAAGAAGCGTTGGTTCGCGGATAGGCTGTGAATTGAATCGGAAGTGGGTTACAAAAATCGAGTCTGGCGATAAAACGTCGGGATTAAGAACTCGCTCCAATAAATTCAGCCCGCGTGAATCAATCACACCACACGCAAGTGCGGATGTAACTGCATTCCCGGCAAATATTGCCGACACAGCCGGCCCCCGTCCGTGACAACCCAAATCCTTCATCACGACTGATTCCCGACAACGCTTTTAGTGGATGAGTTGTGCCAGGTCTGCCGATGATTCGGGATGTGTGGAGAAGTCCGCGCGTAGGGACCGTCATCAATATGCGAGGCCTCAGAATGTTCGGTTGGATTCGCTGCCTGGGGATTGTGCTGGCGATCATGGCTGCGGATGTCCGTGCCCAGGGGCCAGCGTCGAATGCCAAGGTGATCACTTG
>CAIWEX010001108.1 GCA_903911795.1 uncultured Schlesneria sp. | reverse complement strand
GTAACCACCGATGCATTTGTGGGGAAGCTTTGCCACCTAACTTTCGAGGAGTATCTCGTCAGTGGACGAAACTTGCGCTTCTCGGACAACCCGCCGAATTTTGAAAAGCCGCTGGTCGAGGAGACGTAGCTCGATCGACTCCTCAACCGAAAAAGCTCCTGATGATGGGCTCCCCTCAGCGCTCCTTACGTCGCTGCCCCATCAACAGGAGCGTATTACAACCAAGCAAATCCGCGGGTGGAGTTACGTGTCCAATCGGCTTTGAATGGCATGTAAAGGCAAATCGTCGAGCAGATTTCGCATGCAAACTCTGTGAAAATAACCGCATCACTCACTGCACAAGATCAATGAGTGATGCGGCGGTGGATGGTACGTCCTTGTTTTTCATCGTGGACCCGCGTCATAAGTCCAACAAGGAATGTCTGGCATTCATTACCAGACCGTACCCGTCACCAGGAACGGCCTACCTGCCTATCGACCGCGTGTGTCCTTGGGCGTGGGTTAAATCACTGATTTTGCGGGATCACGCATCTTTTTTCGATTCCGCTCGGCGCAATTTAGCTGACAAATAAACGGCCTGACTCAGGATGCTCCGCAGGGTTCTCGATGTCGGGAAAGCGAGAGATAGTTCCGCGGAATGATTCCGGCGGGAAAGGTGATCCGTGGGATTCCCAATCAATGTCTGCATGGGTTTCGCGCGTGGCCGGGACTGTCACGAAGAGTCATCCGAAGCAGTTCAAGAGAAATTCGCCATGAGACGTCGAGTCGTTGTCACAGGGAGGAATGGCGTAACTTTGAATGGTGATGCAGAATTGCCGACACGCGATGATCTTCGGGACTCGCCAATTAGCTTTGTAGACGGAAATCTGCAATGGAAAAGTATCATGACACTTTTGAATCGCTGAATTCCTTAACTTGAGCGTTGGATCGCCAGTAGGGTAATATCATCAGATTGGGGACGATTACCTGCAAAGGCGGAAACTGTCTGCTGGATGGCTTCAGCTAACTTGTCCGGGTTCAGTCCTTGGTTCTGAGATGCCGCATCCAATAGCCGCTTTTCTCCAAAGATTCGCCCCTCTGAATCAAACGCTTCGGTGACCCCATCACTGTAAAACAGATAAGAATCCCCAGGCAGAAGTTCTGTCTGGATAGCCGTAAACTCGCTGTCCGCGAGAATTCCAGCCATTGTGCCAGTTGCTTTGAACGGATAAGTCGGGGGATTGCCCGGTCTCAGCAGAATCGGCGATGGATGCCCTGCACTCGCGTAGCTTATCGTGTTACGAACCGAGTCGAGAACCGCGCACGCTAAGGTGACAAACATGCCATGCGGATTCTGTTTAACCAGCTCGTAATTCAGCTGAGACAGAATAAGATCGGGAGCATGGATTTGTCGCGCGATACTTCGCAGCAATGTCGTGGCCATCGCCATGAAGATGGCAGCTGCGACCCCCTTACCTGACACGTCTCCGACGGCCACCAGCACACTGTCGGCGCTTCGCAGTATGACGTACAAATCACCACCAACCTCGCGAGCAGATACGAGCCTCGCTGAAACACTCAGCCCGGTTCCGGTCAAATCACCAGAACTTTCACATTGCAGGATGCCAGCTTGAATGTCTCGGGCAATGCGCATTTCACTAGCGATTCTCTCCTTGACGGAGTCCGAATATGCTTTCGCCGTCAGGTGAGCCTTCACTCGCGCTCTTACCTCCAACGCCTCGAATGGTTTTGTGAGGTAATCATTACCGCCTACCTCAAATCCGCGTGCCTTGTTTGCAACATCATTCAACCCTGTTAAGAACATGACGGGAATGTCACGAAACGCGGGTTTCTCACGTATCCGCTGACACACTTCGAAACCATCAATTCCGGGCATCATCACATCCAGCAAAATCATATCGGGCGGAGACTTTTCCGCGGCACGAAGCGCGGCCTCGCCTGAAAGAGCGACACTCAACTTGTAGTCATGTTGCAGAACTTGGATTAGCGCGTCGACATTGGCTTTGGTGTCGTCAACGATAAGCACGCGAGACTCAGACAGATCAATCATTATTCTTCCCGAAAGATGGAGTGTTGCAGAAGAGACTCCAGCTGTTCGAACGCTTCATCGAACTCGTAACCATCAATCAGCGAGCAGATCTGGGAGATGCTACTGGAGATTTCTGCGGGCGCGACACGTTTTGCGATTCTGGCCATTGTTTCTGAAGCACCGGTAAAGTCGCATTCGGAAATCCGGTCACGGAGCAACTTCAGGTCAGACCGCCACGCCGGGACTTCGAAAGCTAAATCTTCTTGTGACGTCCTGATTGCAGAGCTCGCAGCCTCGGTTGTAGGGCGAATAGTCTCCACGGACTCCAGCACAGCCAAGCCCTCTGCGTTGACTTGAGCTAACAGCCCATTAAAGTCAGAACTACCTTTCGCGACGGCTTTCTCCAAGGACATACAGGCAAGACGCAACTGGTCGGCTCCGAGATTACCGGAGGCCCCAGCAAGCGAGTGCGCCGCGCGGGCAATCTCGCTGAAGTTCTTCTCGGAAACGGCCGTCTGAATATCGATCAGCATCTTCGGCAGGCCATCTGCGAAGCGAATAATCATTGGCAAGAGACGATCAAGTGGCAAACCCAGACGTCGAATTGTCCCCGATATATCTATCCCTTTCAGAGTGATCACATCGCTCGACGGTGTAGCGATTGTGTTCAAAGGCCTGTCGTGTGCGTCGGAAGGAACTGGCACAACCGTCGTTGAAATCCAGCACTTGAGGACATGAACTAAAGATTCACGCTCAATGGGCTTGGAAAGGAAATCGTCCATGCCGGCCATCTTGCAAGCGTCCATGTCTGATTTGATTGCATTAGCCGTTAAGGCGATAATCGGCAGTTTCCAGTTAATTGGGGGGGGCGCGTAGAATTCGAGTCGCCTGCAACCCATCCATCTTCGGCATCTGCATGTCCATCAGAATAGCGACATAGTCTTGCTTCTGAGCCATGGCGACCGCCTCGACACCGTTTTCAGCGATGTCGATCTTGAGGCCAAGGGCACCAAGGACTTCCCGGGCGACGAACTGATTCGCCTCGTTGTCCTCAGCCAGAAGTACTCGTTGGCCTTGGAAAATCGGACCGATCGGCTCAGAAACTTCAGCTGTCTGGCGCTTTACAACCCCCGCAGCTTCGGCAACTGCATCCAAAAGGGTGGAAGCAGTGATAGGCTTGGGCAAGAACACCGTGATACCCGCAGCCATCGCTTGATACTCCTCATCATGGCCAATGTAGGCGCTAGTGAGAATTATTGGGATGCTACTGGTGGATGGGTTGGCTCTGATTTCACGGGCGGCTTCAATACCATTGATTCCAGGCAACATCCAATCGACGACAACGAGACCAAATCGATTAAACGAGTCTCCCGTGAAATTATTGACCTCCGTCAGCATGACGAGCCCCTCTTCGGCTGTCGTTACCGCGGAAACTGCCATCCGGAATTGCTGGAAATATGCCTCCATCAGTTCACGGCTACTGTCTCCATCCTCTATCACGAGTACGCGAAGATCACGAAGTTCACCCGGAATTTCTCTGCGTTTTTGCCCGGACTGAGGCGTTGCATGGACTAGTGCGGTGAAAGTAAACGTCGATCCTTCACCGGGTTTGCTCGCAACCGTGAGATCACCGCTCATCATCCTCGCAAGGCGGCGGCTTATCGCGAGGCCGAGTCCAGTGCCCCCATATTTTCGACTTGTGGAACTGTCCGCCTGCGTGAATGCATGGAACAGCCTGTCCTGCTCCTCAGTTGTCATTCCGATGCCCGTGTCACGAACGTCGAACCGGAGAAGAATAGGACAAACCCCATTATTTTCCGATTGAGCAACATGCGTTTCATCAACAGCAACACGAAGTGTAATCTCGCCGGAATCCGTGAACTTAAATGCGTTGCTGATCAGGTTGGTAAGGACTTGGCGTACTCGCAGCGGGTCGCCGATGACATGATCGGGAACGTCGGCCGCCGGGTGAACTACGAACTCAATATGCTTTTCGATGACGCGCGAACTGAATGCCTCCGCGACCTCATCGAGGAGTGCAGTCAAGTGGAATGGAATCGACTCGACATTCAGCTTGTTGGCTTCTATCTTCGAGAAATCCAAAATATCGTTAATCAGCGCGAGGAGATTCCGCGCGGAACTGTACGCAACAGAAAGATACTGCCGAAGTCGCGGCGTAAGATCGGCCTCCAGAGCAAGCCCCGTCATATTCAGGATCGCATTCATGGGGGTGCGTATTTCGTGGCTCATCGTGGCCAGAAAATCGCTTTTGGCCTGATTAGCGGCATCGGCCTTGAGCATCGTTTCCTGTAGTTCACCTGTGCGGCGAGCAATTGTTTCTTCAAGTGCCGCCTGATGTTCTTCAAGCATGCGATTAGATGCGCGCAACTCGGCAAGCAGTTCATCACGAGACCGATTCGCGCGAATGACGAAACCAGCAACGAATATGCGCATCTGCGCATGTCCGCATGGCAAAATACACATTGGAAATTGAATTTCGTTGCGTCGCGCATTACGCTGCGTAGCCAAGCGGATTTCCGCCGATTTGCAGCTTACTCGGCATGAGATTCTAAAAGTGGAGTCGACGACGGCGTCGAATTGCGTATAGAAGAACTTTCCATTCGCTTCGGCGCATGACAGAAGATGACAGCGCAAACGCCTTGCACTTTGCGAACGTCTGGAATGGACAAAGACACATTGTTTCTTTGCGAAAAGGAGTCGACTGTGGAAAAGGGTGTTGTTTTTGTCGTCGACGATGATCCTTCCGTTTGTCGTAGTATTTCAGCGATGGTTCAGGTGATGGGACTTCATGCCGAAACGTTCGACAGTGCCGAGCGATTTCTGGAAGCAGTTCCGTTGCAGCGGCATGGTTGCCTGATCACTGACGTTCGCATGCTTGGCATGAGTGGAATGCAACTTCTCGAAAGGATGTCAGACCGCGGCTGGACTCTTCCGACGATCGTGGTGACCGCGTATGCAGATGTGCGAATCGCTGTTCATGCATTGCGTGCAGGGGCTGCGACCCTTCTGGAAAAGCCGTATCGCGATCAGGAATTGTGGGATGGAATCATTGAAACAATGGCAGCGAGCGAAAAATCCGTCAAGAACAAAGCAACGCGGTACGCGGTGCGGTACCGCTTGTCATTGCTGACAAATGAAGAGTTGCGAGTTCTCCAAGAAATGGTCCGTGGAACTCCAAATAAACTGATCGCGAAAGCGATCGACATCGCTCCGCGAACAGTCGATCTTCGTCGACAGGCCGTGCTTAAGAAGATGGAAGTTGCCAGTTCCATTCAACTGGTGCGACTTCTCGGGGAGGCGGGAATCGCTATTGAGGACTTGTTGCGAGACACAGACAGGGGAAACCAACCGATTTCGCTGCAAAGGCCGAGTGAAGCTCTCGTTTAAGCACTCTGAAATTGCTCCTCGGCATGTCATACTGTCTTCGATTGCAGTTTGCATGCTGGTGAGATCAGTCCCAAACGATTTCGCTGACAACCTTCGCAGGCTCGATCGTGACATGAAAATGGGCGATTTCAGCAATCCTAACCGGGTTTTTATTGCAATTGAGCCTCGTCGACTGCCCAGGCGATCAAAAGAGCCGTGCGTCACCTCTACCATGATGGACGAGGCTAAATGGACAACCAGACGCTGACGTTCGAGGACGTACGTGGTTACATCCTCGCTGCGATCGTACATCAGGCTCGCCAGCCCGTCTTTATACTTCAGAACGATCTATTTGCCGTTAAGCATCTTGTTGGGCGAATCGGCGATACGCCAGACTCCCGACTGCTTCGCGATTACGTTTCCGAAATGCGCACGACGCTGGATCGACTTTCGGCCTGTCTGTCTCAGATCGCGGAATTTGCTTCACCCTCGGCATCAGACACCAAGGAAATCTCAGTAAAACTCTTTCTCGAAGAGACCTTTCAGATTGCGCGATTTTGCGTGAGTCGCTACAACGTGCAGTTATCGACGGATATTTCCGAGTCTGTCACAGGGTCAGTCACCTTCGACGCCATGAAGGTTCGAATCACTGTGATCCAGTGGGTGCTTCGCGCTTGCGACGAAATGGTCGCCAAGTCCCCTCACGATCCAAAGGTCGCTCTCACTGCAGATTCTGTGGAAGGTGAAGTGGTGATCTCCTGGATCGGCCCATTGTTTGAGCGAAGATTTTCACTGCCAGGCGATGTCTCAGACATTACGCTTTGAGCGTTCGACGGAAATTCGCGCCTGAGACGCGGACTTCCATCGCCACGATCCCTTCGCTGGCAATCTAATCCTGGAACGCGTTTCCAGCTCTCGCTTCAGCAGGCGACATCCAAATCCAATCTGCCAAACCATTGATGTTATCAAGCGCCGCCGCGTGCGCATCTTCGCATCTTAGTCGGTGAGACGTCTAAATCGATCGCGTTTACTTGGCGGAACATTCGATACAACCGTCATCCGCAGTACCAGTGGCAGAGTCCGGAAGAGGACATTCAGCGGCCGCACTGTTGGACTTGTTCGAATGGCCGCAGTATCGCCTTTTTCTTGTTGAGAGGAAAATGAACACTATGAACCGCAAACAATGGACATCTGTCGGGACCGAAGGTCTTGCGGTGTTAGTTCTGTGTTGCGCCGTTACAGCTGGAAGATCCGGGTTTGCGGCGCCACCCGTTGCCCCGGCCGTCGCCAACAAGATTGACAAAGTGATTCAACGTGTGACGGAACCCGAGGGAGAGCTTACGATATTGCACGGACGCTCTAAGGTTCTGACGTTTCGGCGCCCTGTCGCGCGTGTCTCGATATCAGATCCTGAGGTTGCTGAATTTGTCGCATACCGTGAGGAAGAGGCAGAATTCATTGGGAAGCGAGTCGGGACAACCACGGTTAGTATCTGGACCGGAGTTGGCGACGACGTGCAGATCCTCAGTTTCCTTTTAACCGTCGAACCCGATCAGGCACCGACGAGTCGGCGTAATCTTGAGTTGAAACGACTGGAGCGTCAAGTAAATCTTCTCTTTCCGAATAGCACTGTTCGGCTCTACCCCATGGCAGACAAAGTCATCGTGAAGGGGCAGGCCAGGGACGCGGAAGAGGCAAACAACATTCTTGCGGTCCTGCGTCGTGGTGGCAATCAAGGCAACGGTGCGGGGGGGGGCGGAGGGGGCAGTGTCACCGCCGACGCTGCTGTCGCTAGAACATCAGACTCAAACTTGCCGACGCAGTTCGATAACGAGCAGATCATTGATCTGCTACGCGTTCCTGGTGAGCAGCAAGTCATGCTGAAAGTAAAAATATGCGAGCTTAAGCGTTCCGCTGGAAGGAACATCGGCGCAAAATTCGACGTGGAATTTAAAGACTTCGTCTGGGGTTCTGCACTCGCCGGTGTGCCAAACGCATTTATTAGCGGAACTTTCGACGAAGGGCGATTCAACGTCTTCCTGGAGGCGCTAGAGTCTCAAAAGGTTGCAAAGATTCTCGCTCAGCCGACGCTGACAACTCTTAGCGGGAAAACGGCAAACTTCATTTCCGGTGGTGAGTTCGCGGTTCCAACCGTAGTAGGGGTTGGTGGAGCGCAAGCTGCAACGACTCAGTTTCATGGATACGGAACGCTGCTGAATTTTACGCCAACTGTGCTGGATAAAGATCGCATTCGTCTGCAAGTCAATCCACAGTTCAGTACGCTGAACTCAGCGACTTCCGTGAACGGGATTTTCGGACTCGATACTCGTTCTGCCCAGACCACTGTTGAGTTGCGGGAAGGTCAAGTCCTGGCAATTGCGGGGCTGACGCAAAGCCAGCAGGCTGCGGGCAAATCTCGCCTTCCGTTCCTTGGTGACATTCCAGTGATCGGAAGCGCGTTCAATCGAAGAACGACTCAGTCCGATGAAGTTGAGCTGCTCGTCATCATCAGCCCCGAGATTGTCCACCCCATGGAAGCTAATCAGGCCCCAAGTATTCTTCCGGGGATGGAAGTAACAGAACCAACAGACTTCGACTTTTACGTACGAAACCGAATTGAAGGTCGGCCAGGGCATCATCATCGCACGACAGTGTACGACAACTATCGTGATCAGCTGCTGCATCCCCAGTTGTACTTCAACAGCTTTGAGAACAGTGCAAACTACTTCATGACGGGAAAGATTGGATTCTCGCAGTGAAAACCGTCAACTGCCGACAGTCAACACCCCGTGATCGATTTGATTTTCTACCAGATGTTCCCGGAAAGAACGTACCATGCATTCCTTACAGCACGAACTCGTCGCTACGACGATCGCGATTAGTATTTGCACCTCCGGGTGCATCAGAAATCATATCACTGTGCCAGCGCCGGTTCCGAACCCGCCAGCGCAGCTTGGTGCCACTGTACAACCATCTCTTCAGGTGCAGGAAGAAAATGGAGAAGCCAGTGACTTTGTCGTCTATGAACACGAGTTCGTACAGGGAACTTCTCGCCTGAATCCAGAGGGGGAATCACACATCCGACAAATTGCGGTCCGTGCCCCGCACACGCCGTTTCCAGTGATCGTCGAGCATGTCTCGCCGGACGTATCCGCCGACGACCCCTGCTACATTCCATGTACAACTCTGGATGCACAACGACGTCAGGCCGTGATTGCCGCATTGACAATGATGGGTGTTCCTGGGGCACATGGACGAGTGATTTCAGGGCCAGCGCTGACGGCCGGACTTACCGCGGGGGAGGCTGACAGAGCCTACAATGCTGCGACCAGCCGTGGAAGTAACGCTGGCGCTGGCGGTGGCGGTGGGGCCGGCAATGGAGCTGGTGGTGGGTTCTATTGACGCCTTGATCATATCAGGAATGCGTCGTTTTTACCGTAATGCCTCACGAGACATGGCCCGTTCGCTCCTAGGAAACATTCATGGCTGGTAGAGCGCATCATCAACTTATGCTACTCGCGGTTTATTCCGCGGTCTATTGCAGTGGATGCAGTACGCTTCAGGTTCCATTCAGCGTCGCGACGTTGGTGCCGTGGTCTGATAGCAGATTCCAGCAAGAATTTGGAAGCGCACGTCTTCTTGAGCAGCAGAACGAACTGGTACGTGCTGAGCAACTGTACCAGGGATTGGCTCGTCGTCATCCGAATCGTCATGAGATTCATCAACGTTTGGGGGTGATCGCTCAAAAACGAGGGAATAAAGACGAATCGCTCGCGCATCTGCGCAGGGCAAAAGAACTATCGCCTCAAAACACTGACGTACTCGGCGACCTTGGTTATGCCGAATATCTCGCTGGAAACTACCAGCAATCAGTTGATATGTTCCGTCAGGCTCAAGAGTTGAATCCGAATCATCCAAGAATCCAGGCAAATCTTGCCATGGCGCTGGTTGCTGCGGGTGATTCCAGCACCGCACACCGACTGTTCCGCCAGAATTCCAGCGACGCTGATGCTCATACAAGCATGGGGTTTGCACTTATCCATCACGGCAAGATGGAAGAGGGACGCCGCGCCTTCGAAAAAGCGTTGCAACTGGATCCTCACCAGGAACGAGCCGCAGAAGCTCTCGTACAGTTGACGAATATGCCCAACAGCACAGCCACACCAGATAATCAATTGGCGAAATTTGGTGTTGACGTCCGCGACGGCAACGGAATGGTTGAAACCACAGGCTTGACAATTATCGGCGAGAAGAATCATGGAGAGCATTCCTTCAACGCTAATCGTTCGCCCGAAGGTCGGCTTGGGGCACTAGCGACGGCAGAGAATATCGCCACAAAAGATTTGACCGTCTCTCGGTTTGTGAGTAAACCAAATACGGAGCCGAGAGCCGCAGCTCCGTCTCTTCGAAACGGTGACATTTTCAATCAAACCGACGCCATGACACAGATCGTCAACGCCGAATATGAAGCGACAAATCTGCGAGACGAACGACGTCGCTTGAATCACGGTACACACTCGCGAAACCGTGATTTCAATGAACCTTCCTATGTAAACGGCAGCCATGGCACCCGACACGCGCACAATTCATTCCGTGTGGCGACGAATGAAAGAGACAGCTCGAACTCGTCTTTGGAGTATGACTCGATTGAATCTCCAGAAGTCCCGAAAAGAATTCCAATCGATGCTCGTGACAGTGAAAGGAGCCGTATCCCTGACGACTTTTCTCCTGATACGAGCCATCTTTCAAGTCACACACCACAAGCCCCCCGAGTCGAATTTCGAACCTCTCCGCAATCTGAGTTCGCCGTTCAGGCTGCGGACGAATCCGCGAATCGTCATAATCCGGGTCGCAGCCCCAGTGGCGTAAGCAGTCTGCTTGCAAACTCGCGTGGTGCTCGTCCCGCACAGAACCATTATTCCTTCCGGGACGTCCAACCGGTTCCCGAGGTTTGCCTCGACGTTCCATCGGAGGAATTGAGCAAAAACTCCACAACCAGTGGCAATCCGATTTCGAGCACACAACTTGTCACACATGAGGATCGCGAGAAGGCTGTCAGGAATCCTTCGACCACGGATCGATGGAACGAAGCCCTCCAAATTGTGCGTTCATCGAGTAAATCGACGGCAGCCCTTCAGACGATCGCGGAACTGCTGCCCTCACAATCGACAACAGAAAAGATTGCAGCCTGGAAATGCCTCCAGGACGCTGGAGCAGACGCAAGAGTTGTCGGGCCAATTTTGCTCGAACTCTCTTCTGAAGCTTCTGGATTGGAAGCTGTCGAATCGTCATTCGCAATCTTCCGTATTTACGGCTGGGCGGACTATGCTGAACACCACCTGCGCCAGTACTCCACGAGCGTTGATCCAGAAGTACGAACGAGATCACTTGCATTGCTGAGATGCTGCCGCTAGTCAATCGCGAAGATGAGTCAATCGCCGATCCTTCTTCACTTCGCTGAACGCGTGTCAATCATTTTACAGCTTAAATTCCACCACGCCCACGGGAAGCCAACCAAGCCAACCCAAGTACTGGCGTTGAATGTTGATTTACGCCTTGCGATTGCGAATTTACGTGTAAGCCGTTGCGCCCTCTGGTACAACACTTGCGGCAATCGAGTGGCATCCGCATTCTTTCGCCCGCCATTCATGAACTTGACACGGCGTTGCTCTGAGGTCGTAATACGCAATGCATGAATCGCTTGCTTGGACCAACCCAACCAGCAATCGACCTGATCTTTTGAACGCATTTTCTCCTTTAGACGCAGGTCCCTGTAACGATGTGCCAGTCCAGACAATTCAAAGCCAATGTTCTACTCCTGGCCAACAATCCCGAAATTCTTGGGGCGATTCGCGAGATTGTGAAAGATCTGGATCACAACTTTGTAGAAGTAACGACTGGTGAAGATGCTCTTGGACTATTGCGAGAACAAGAGTTTGCGGTCGCGATCATTGGCGTGCACGGCTCAGATATCACGGGATGCCAGGCAGCGGAAATGATTTGTGGCACACAAGACATCTGCACACCAATCGTCATTCTTTCCGAAAGCGACAATCCGGCGTTCACCATAGATCAGGCGTACTCTCTTGGAGCGGTGGATTTTCTTGCCATGCCGCTGCCTCCGAGCCTTGTTCGATCGAAGATAAATGCATTCGCAGATTTGTTCAAAAGAAGCATAGATCGTCGCCGTCAAGGTATACAAGCTCTTCAGCTTGAGCGTCGATTTGTAGAAGACCGCCTGCGTAGCACCGAGCAAGACGTCAGCGATTTCTTCGAAAATGCCACTGTAGGCCTGCACATTGTTGGACACGACGGCACGATTCTGAAGGCAAATAAGGCTGAGCTTCAGCTTCTCGGATACAAGCCGGAGGAATATATCGGAAGGCCGATTACGGAATTTCACGTTGAGGAGGATACAATCAATGACATTCTGCAGCGACTGGGATGCGGGCAGTCCATCAGTGAGTATCCAGCACGCCTGCGCTGTAAGG
>CAIWEX010001107.1 GCA_903911795.1 uncultured Schlesneria sp. | reverse complement strand
TCGGAAGCGGACTTCCATCGAAGACGAGGTTCGCCCCGATTCAGTCAGCCATTCCGTCAACTCGGAGACGCTCATGCTCGCATACCACTCCGGATACTCGACAGCGCACTGAGCATGTGCGGCGGCGACGTCCTGAGTCGTGAGCCGTCCCGCAGCAAACAACGACTGGAAGTATTCTCGCGGCATCAGCAGATCGCAGTTGCGGACGTTCGTCAACATCTGATACGCGCCGAGAAACGGCCGATCGATCAGCCCGAGGCAGGGGTTTACAGCAACGTAATCTGCGAGCGGCCACAACGGGGCGACAATCGTATGGACATCGCTTAGGGCCTGAGTCAGCAGCATTTCTGCCGAATCACTCGCGGGAGCCACTTCGTTCACAACAGTACCTTTTTTGAGAGGATGTATCGCTTTTGAGATCTTGGTTATGATTTTTTCCAGACTCTGAGACTGATGGTGGGATCGAAATCAGAAGACGCTATTGAACGGGTGCGGCCTGGCCGTAGAACCACGCGGTCAGCCGCCGCGCGGGGATGTCAAAGTAGAATCCGTTCATGGCGTGGACATACAGACGCTTGAACCACAGGGGCTTGGTGTGCGACCCTGACAGGACCTGCAGGGCGAAGACACCGACAAATCCGATCGACACCGCTGCAAACACGGCAACATCAAGGACTGAAGGGACCACGGTGTGATGTGAAGTGGAACTCGCGACTAGCCGGTCAATCCCGAGGTAAGCGACCGAGTACGTCACGACGACGACCAACGCGCGGAAAATACTTCCCAGGCACAATCCGACGTGGCCGACCGCCAGGCTGTTCCAAATCAGTTGCGATAGGGCGAGGGTCATGATCAGCGTCAGAACAAGACCACCGGGCTTGTTGTTGACGTCGACTCCAACCACCTGAAACGCTGCGTAGACCAGTCCGAAGGCAAGTGGGACTGCGATCAACAAGGCCGGTGCAATTCGCCCAGGCAGGGACATGGGTTTCGCAGGAACTTTCATTCGCGCTGCGTTATCCAGAACACTACCGCAACTCAGGAACGCGTGCGCTTTGTAGGCCGAGTGCGCCACGATATGCAGGAGCGCCGCAGAGAACGCCCCTAACCCGCACTGCAGCATCATGAATCCCATCTGGGCGATGGTTGAGTAGGCCAGTGACCGCTTGATACTTGTCTGCGTCAGCATCACGATGCTGCCGAGCAGTGCTGTCATGGCACCAATCAGCGCCAGCAGATCCAGAGCGATCGGAGAGAGAGAAACCAGTGGACTGAGTCGAATCACCAGGAACCCGCCCGCATTGATCACTCCGGCATGCATCAAGGCTGAAACCGGCGTCGGAGTCTCCATGGTATCGGGCAGCCAACTGTGGAAAGGGAACTGAGCCGACTTGGTCATTGCTCCCAGCACGAATAACAAGCCGATCAAGGCCGTTGAGAAACTGCCCGACGCTTCCCCGTTATGAATCGCATCAGCAGCAGCAAAAATTTCCGTGTATTCGGTTGTACCAAAGCAGCGGTACGTGAGGATCAGCGCCCCGATCAACATCACATCCCCCAGGCGGCTGATGAGAAATTTCTTGCGAGCTGCCCAGATGGCCCATGTCCGTTCCGGATAGAGAGTCAGGAGTTGATGCAACCCGAAGCTGGTGAACATCCACGCGGCAGTGAACATCACCAGGTTGCAGGACATCACCAGCAGCAATGATGCCCCGACCGTGGCGGACATCCAGCGGAAGAACCGTTCCTGGTGTGGGTCACCGAGCAGATACCGCATGGAAAACCGGGCGATGATCAGCCCGATGAAGCTGATCAGCGCCATCATCACCACGGCGATCGCATCAATGTGCAACCCCAGGCAGACGGGAACCGGCGAATTCAACCGGACGAACACATAGTCTACCGGCCCGTCAGCCGTTACCTGAACTGCGGCCACGATCGACATCAGAAACATCAGGCCACAAAGCAGTGTCGTCAAACGGCCAAAAATGCCTGCCGCTCCATTCGAATGACCTCTCGGAACCAGCCCGAGAACAATCAGGGACACCGCGGGTGCGGCAAGTAAACCTGGGGGAAGCCAATTCATGGGAATCTCCTTTGCCTGGTGTGGTACAGCTCGCTATTCGTGACGCGAATCATAATACGCGACTTTGTTGTCGTCAATTGAGTTTCATGTGTTATCGACGTTTTCTTGCAAAACCTTAATCTTGTGGTGAATTGCAGATCACGTATCCGAATTCGCTGTTTTCATATCGCGTGTCAGTTGTTACGCTGCTGGTTTGTCCATTCGCACGTGCTGATTCTGCGAGCAAACGAGACACTGCTATGAAAGCTGCCCCGAAAAGATCTGCTGCTGATTCCAGGAAACTGGCAGGAAAGGGCGGAAAAAAAGAGACATCGCGATCAAGCGCGATTGTGCCGCCAGCCGCACCGACGAAAGAATCATCCGGTCAACAGTGGACATTTCTGACAAATCATTCGCACGTGCTGGTGCTGCTGGCCCGTAACCCCACAATCGTGCTCCGCGAAGTCGCCTTGCAGGTCGGCATTACCGAGCGTGCCGTTCAGCGGATTATCGCCGATCTCGAAGCGGGTGAGATCATCGAACGCGAAAAGGTTGGCCGCAGGAACCAATACAGTATCCGCACCGATCAATCTCTGCGGCATCCCATTGAATCGCACAGAACGATTGGCGAGCTCCTGGTTTTGCTGAATACTGCGGACGAATAGTGCGGCTCGCACTTCCGTGTCGCGTCGAAACATGGGTGAGACGCACGCTGACGTACGAATCGCAACTTTGCTCGGCGCGGGTCTCCCGACCCCGCCGAAACCAGCGACCGAAGGTCTCCTCTTCTTGCTGATCGCGTTTCATTACGATGAAGACGATCAGCCGCTGGGAGCTATCCCACGGTTCGAACCGGACGCTAGCGCGTTCCGGCTGATGGGTTAAACACTGTTCGGCTTTTTTACCACGAAGGGAAAGAAGAATGAAGTACGTTTCTAACTGTCCGTAAACCTAGAAGGAGCAACCCGTCGCTCATTTGGAAAGCTCTTCGTATTCAAACTTCGCGCTCTTCGTGTCCTTCGTGGTGAATCTTAAACGCACTTCAGCACAGGATTTCCCTTGTTTTTACGGCATTTCCCAGCCCTTGAAAGACGTTGATAGCAGTAGTCTCCCGACCCCGCCGAAACCGACGACCGAAGGTCTCCTCTTCTCGTTTGATGCCCGCAGGACGCCCACTGAAGCGGGATGCGCTCTAGCGGCCACCTTCATCCGAGAAAGCCCTGTGTTCGCAGATGCGAATTCACCCGGTCGTTCGCATGCCAGCGGCAATCCCCTGGACTGTCAGTCTAAGCAGTTCCCGGATGCGTTCGCCATCGCCTGCGGGTAGCCGACGCCGTCTCCGGATCAATTCAATCTGAATCAGATTCAGTGGGTCGATGTACGGATTACGGGCATCGATGGAGGCTTGCAGCCAGGGAGAGTTTGAGAGGAGGTGCAGGTCGCCCGTAAGAGACAGGATTGCACCGTGAGTCCGGTCTCCCTGTTCCTGAATCATCGCTCCAATACGTTTCCCGACGTCGTCGCTTTCGACCAGATCCGCGTAACGGCTGGCGATGAAAGAATCGGCCTTGGCCAAGGCGAGCGCCGCGTTGTCAATCGTTGCCTGAAAGAATGGCCACTCGCGGTACATCTCGCGAGCGGTTTGCCAGTCATCCGTTTCTTCGTCCGTCAATTCCGTCAGGGCTGTGCCCAGGCCATACCATACTGGAATCAGACAGCGGTTTTGTGTCCACGAAAAGACCCAGGGAATGGCTCTCAGGTCAACTAGCGACCGCTGTCCACGACGCCGGGCCGGGCGTGATCCGATGTTCAAGGTTTCGATTTCGTCAATCGGTGTCGCAGCACCGAAGAATTCGATAAAGCCTGGCTGTTCAACCAGTTCTCGATAGACCTGAAATGATCGCTGAGCGATCCCTTCCATGATTTTGATCCAGGCTGTCTTTGCGGCATGCATTGGTAGCGCACTGGCCAACAGCGTGGCAGACGTCACCTGCTCCAGATGTCGATACGCAATCTGATCGTCGTCATAGCGTTCCGCCAGGACTTCTCCCTGCTCGGTCAATCGCAGGCTCCCATCCAGAGCATCGGGTGGCAACGAAAAAATCCCCCGTGCTGCAGGACCACCCCCGCGACCCAGTGAACCTCCACGACCGTGAAAGAACGTCAAGTCGACTCGATGCCGATCCGCGACGCGTTTCAATTCACTCTGCGCCCGATACAAACCCCAGCAGGCCGCCAGATAGCCGCCATCTTTCGTGCTGTCTGAATAGCCGATCATGACGATCTGTCGCGAACCCTGAAGACGCAAGTGAGCGGAATAGAGGGGTAGGTTGAGGATCGCGTCGAGTGTCGCGGGACCCCGTTTCAGGTCATCAATCTTTTCGAACAGTGGTACGATTGATAATTGCTCGGGAAGTGCCGTCACGTCGACGCCGGACGGACTTCCGGCCACTTGTGCCCACCGCCACAGCCACAGCACCGTCAGCATGTCACTCGGGACACTGGTCATGCTGATCACGTGGCTTCCCAGGCATTTCGGACCAAACGCCACCATAGCATCGTAAAGAAGCTGGAACAGCCCGAGAGTTTCCAGCGTCTGGGGAGACAGTCCTTCGCGTGGAATTTCTTCAGCCCAGGACATCGATCGTGACAAAAGCTCTTGTCGCTGATCTTCGGCAAGCGAGGCAAAATCGTCCGTGACTTGCAATCGTGCGAACAGTTCGGTCATGACCTCGCGATACACACGTGCGTCCTGACGCACATCAAGACACGTCATATGCAGGCCGAAAACGCGAACAAGATCCAGCCATTCCAACAACGGCTCACAGAGAACCTGCCTCGCTCGGTTTTCCTGCAGGCTTTCAACCAAAGCGATGACATCTTGCTCCAGTTCACTTCCGTCACGATAGGCACCCGACGGCAAGACTTCGCCAATGACGGCACCTCGGGATTGATGAAGCCGCCATTCAATCACCGCCAGCCATCGCCGCCATGTCTCCATGGAAGCCATTGACTCAACGGCTTGGTCCAGCGCTGGCCATTGGTTGATTGCCGTCGCAATTCGTCCCTTCAACGCCTCTGCACTGGACACTTCGTTATCGGAAATTGACAGGAATTCGGACAGGTGTTGACAACGCTGCAGGTGAGCGTCAATTGCAGCTGCTCGCAGTAAATACAGAGTCTTGCGGGTTATCTCGCTGGTGACATGAGGATGGCCGTCACGGT
>CAIWEX010001106.1 GCA_903911795.1 uncultured Schlesneria sp. | reverse complement strand
GCGACCGATCTGTCGACGAACTCCACCGGCTATTCAGCCGCACTTCCCTACACGCTGACAACGACCTCGTCGACGTCGACCTCGCTGAACTTTGATCCAGGATTACGGATTGAAGGTCCGGTCTGGCTGAGCCAGCGATTGGCATTGTTTAACAGTGAATCGTGGTCGAGTACGATCCGGGCGACAATGCTGACGGAAATTGGAAATCAATTCGGCGCGACAACCGCCGCGAATATGATTCACCCCCATCCACTGACGGGGCCAGTCACATTCAGCACCGCTCCGACAAGCGCGATCCAGACAGATTTGGGGCGGCTCAAGACAACCTGGGCGACGACTACACAGACGCCGTCCGCAACTTCCATGAGCACCAATAACTGGCTGAGCTATCAGTTGTACGAAAAGGGACCTGTTTACACCGCCGTAGCGCTGTCGAGTTCCCTTTCAGGAACCACGCTGCAGCCAACAACCGCCAATCCCCTGGGGATTTTTGTTCGATCCGGAAATCTGGACGTCAATAGCCAGGTCACGGTGATTGGCACACTGGTGGTATCAGGAACCATTTCGATCTACGGGACGGGAACAACAATCACGGCCTACAACTGGCTCGCCAGCGGCGGAACGCCCGTCGTCAGCGGTGCCGACACATGGCCTCGTTTGCCGGCGATTGTTGCCAAGGCGATGAATCTCTCCAGCGGCGCTCAAACTGTCATTGAGGGGGCCGTGATGATCGACGGACAGATCTCTGGCGGAGGAGCAGACTACACGAATCCTTCGTTTAACCAGCTCAACATCACCGGTAATGCAACGGCGATACCGTCACAGCAGCCCTATAGCACCGTCCAACTGCAGGGTTCACCAGACTTGTCATCTGTTTCCGGTGGTCGCACATACTCCATCTGGCTGGCAAACGGGACGTCCGGACGCTGGCTTCCGATTCAGTCGGTGGACAATTCGGCCAAGACGCTGACCGTCATCGGTGAGATTCGCCAGGCGACCGCAGTTGCATATAAGATCAACCTGAACCGCTCGAACTACGTCAACCTGAATGGCCCGGTGGTCGCAGGAAACGTGAATTTCACCAGCGAATCGATGTGGGGAATCGCTTCGATCATCTGGACGAACACAACCGCCGATTGGAACACGACCAACGCGACATTGCTTTCGCTCAACAATCCTCGCATTTCGTTTCCAGACTGGCTTTCCAATCCTGCCAACCTCTTCAACCAAGGTTGGTTCCTTCCCTGGAATACCGCGATCTATGGTTTGCGAATGGAACCGACGACTTCGATTCAACCCATGCCAGGGATTCGCATCCTCTCGAATACGCCGCTGTTTAAGCCGTATAGCAGTACCGGTACAGATTCTGCCGCATCGGGATACCGCTGGAAAATCGTCGACTGGCGGGAGGACCTCTGATGTTCAGAACGGAAGTTAACCGACAATGCGTTCACGCGCTCGGCGCGGGGCTCCTGACCCCGCCGAAACCGCCGACCGCAGGTCTCCCCATCCCTGTAAGAAACTCTCCTGTCGTGAATCATGTCCAAATCGTCTCGGTTCGGCGCGGGTATCCTGACCCCGCCGAAACGCCCGACCGCAGGTCTCCCCGTCCCTGTACAAAATGCTCCGGTCGTAAATTCCGTCCCAATCGTCGCGGCTACACGCTGATCGAATTACTGACGGTCGTCACTGTCATCGGCATTCTGGCATCGATTGTTGTTCCCTCGATGAGCAATGGCACTTCAACGAGCCTCAAGGCTGCTGGGCGCATTCTCGCTGCCGACCTGCGACTCGCCTCAGACCTGTCGATGCAATACAACACGCAATACACCGTCACATTCAACGTCTCGACCAACCAGTACCAATTGACGCTTTCAGGGTCGGGCAATCCTCCCCCGCTGCAGAATCCTCAAGCTCCTCCCGGTACTGCCGCGGGTGTCTATGTCGTTTCCGTCGGACAAATCGATGGAACCGTTACAGACTCGCGAGGAGTTCGATTGCTGGGGGCCAAACTTAAGACCTCGGGGCAATCTGTGACTAACATTTCATTTGGATCACTGGGTGGAACAGGTCCGTCGCGGACCGACGACACAGAGATCTGGTTGATTTATGGCCCCAACACGAATCCGATGTATCTTCGGCTGACCGTCTCCGCCCTGACAGGTCAGGTCTGGATGGACCAGCCAACTCAATATCCCTCCTCATGAATTTGACCGCATTACCGAATCGTAATCATGCTGACACTCACCAGGAACAGACTCGCACCGCTTGGCCTGTCCGTCGGACAAACGATGGCCAGTGTGATCCAATTGAGCGGTACAGCAGCAGCGATTGATCTTCGGTTGGCAATTCAATCTCCACTACCGCAAGTGATCGGGGCGACTCCTGACGTTGCAGACCGGGCGATTGCAGACGCCTTGCGAACGCTGGTGACAGACCACCGATTGAAAGGTCGCCCGGTTGTTTCATGTCTCGGCTCCGACGAGATCATGGTCGAAACCGTACGGCTGCCTCTGCTACCACCCGAGGAGATCGCCAAGGCCGCTCAATGGGAAGCATCTGAACGGCTATCGCTTCCCATCGAACAAATGGAAGTTCGCTACCTGGTCGCAGGTGAAGTCCGCCAGGAAAACACCACGAAGCAGGAAGTGATTTTGATCGCCTGCCCGCAGGAATTGATTCGTCGGCGGTTGAAGATTCTGGAATCCGCAGGACTGACCCCTGTCGGTTTGGACATCGAGCCCTGTGCCTTCCTGCGGAGTCTGCAGCGGGCGCAGGGGACGCCAGATGCTGTCCGGACTGCGTATCTTTATTGCAGCGAAACCAGTGTGACAGTGATGTTTGCAGAAGGATCACGGATTCTCTTCCTGAAATCGATTCCGATGGGGGGACGACAGTTTGACGACGCTGTTGCTCAGGCTCTTGGCATCGAACTAGATGACGCTCATCAGATGCGGAGTGACGTTTTTTCGTCCCGCGTTCTGGATGGCGAAAATGAAGTACACCGATCCATCATCGACGCATTGCGACCCTGTTTCGAATCTATCATCGATGAGATGGAACTCTGCCTGCGTTATCACAAAGTGACATTTCGAGGTCGACCGCTCGATGGACTCGTTATGTCCGGCAGCGAGTCCGCTCCGTGGCTGGCCGAATACTTCAGCGAACGCGTCGGTTTGACATGCCGACCAGTCACACCACTGGATGGAATTCACGGAGCGCAGTCGGCTGTTCAGAAGTCCCCGGGACGCTGGGCGACTCCATTAGGCCTGGCCATGAAGCGATTGACATCCGGAACTCATTGAAAGCGATTCTGTTCTCTGTTGACGACACAAACGACCATGAACGACATTGACTTCCTGCCGTCCGATTATGTCTGCGTGCAGACCACGCGAACCAATAACAATTGGTTGCGAGGTTTGTTCGTGGCCGTTTTGGGACTGATGGCTGTAGGGTGGGTCGCTCAGCAAAAGTCATTGAACGACCTGCGAGCCAAGCGGACGCATGCACAAGAGAGTGTTCGGTCAATGCTGGCATCGCTCGATTCGAGCGAAAAACTACGAGCCGATCTGGATCGCGCTGATAATGCGGTGCGTATTCTGGACGGACTGCGAACCCAAGTCCCACCAACCCGCTGGCTTGGTTCGATTGTCGATGCATTACCCTCGCGAGCGTCGCTTCTGGAAATCCATGCCGACATTGATGAAGGGGTCGATCCTGCGGCCAAACCAGAGGCGCCCCGAACACCCCAGCAGGCGAATGCCCCTGCCGTCGATCCTGTTCGGCAGGATATTGAACGTCTTTCCAAAGTGACTCCCCGTCGATCGGTCACGATATCGATTCGAGGTTCAGCACCTGACGATATTGAAGTTTCTCGATTCCTGACCGCCTTGCACCGGATCGAGTACTTTGACCAGGTTCAGTTGCTGTTTACGGATCAGCAGGGACAGGGAAGTCAGACCGCTCGCACGTTTGCTATTCGATTGAAAACCAAGTCGTTGAATCGACGGGCTACGGTGAAGACGGTTGATCAGCCAGTGGCTACGGCACCGCGTGATCTGCAGTAATTTCTTCGGACACAATTCGACGGAACCATCCATCGTGAAATTTCTCGCACGACACGACTCGCTGATCGCGATCATCGGGACAGCCGTCCTGACCGCTGGCTACTATTGGGGCGTGATCCGTCCCGGCCGGGTTGCCGCTGACACCGTTCAGACGGAAATCTCACAGGCCCAGGCGAAGATGCATGAGGTTCCCGTTCTATTGGCGGAACAGACGCAGTTGCAAGCGAGATTGCAGCGTCAGCGAGAACAGATTGAGCAGATGGAACAGGTCGTCCCGGCCGATTCACATGTCTCTGAGGTTCTGCACCAAGTTGCGAGTCTGGCGAGTCAATCAGGGCTTACGATTACACGACTTGAGCCATTGCAAACCGTTGAATTTGCCTCGTACGCGTCACATCCATTTCACTTGGGATGTCGCGGAGCGTTCGACGATGTGGCTCGATTTGTGAAAGGGTTGGAAGCACAACCTCGATTAGTCACTTTCGGAAAAGTGGATCTAATTCGAAGCACAGCGGGGACCGAAGGACCGGAGCGACTGATTCAGGCTAACATCGACTTCAGCGTCTTTTCCCGCCAATCGAAGTTCTAATCAGGGCCGTCCTCAATCGAGTCCGAGCTACTGCAGCTTGAGAACTCGATGTGCCGCTCACATTGGTCGCTCACACGTCTCAGCGAAATTGCGAAATACGAAGGCGTGCGGCAAGGAAACGAGACAAGGCTGAAGAGTCATCGCCCTTCAGCCTGGACCGTCGAAGTGCTACTGCAGAGGAATCGTTCCCGTTGGAACACCGTCGGTTGTGTTACCACCAATGCTGTTATTCGTAAACGAAAGCACCTTGCCTGAAATTACGGACTCAAGTCCGGTGGTGTTTCCATCGACCATGCAATCTGAGATACGTACGGTCGAATTGGCATTCACGGACCGAATACCACTGGACTGATTTCTTGAAACAGTACATTTGTGCAAGTCAAAATTGACCACGCCGGCGGTTCCCACGGAGACGACACCGTGCGTGTCATTGCCAGAGAAGAAACAGTTTCGCGCAACTGTATTCGTATTGGCTTCAGCCCGGATTCCGAATGTGTTTCGTGACAGTTCAACGTTATTCAAGTAGGCGTTGACGCTGCCTCCGACCCCTGGCAGCAGAAAAATTCCGCCCCCATTCGCCCCATTAATGTTGTCCCGTATCACCGTATCTTTCACAAACAGCTTGAGTGGTGTCGTGGGCTGCACATCGATTCCCTTTTGTACCTGACCGTAGATGGCACAATTCTCAACATGCACCGTCCCGGCCGTAGTAATTTTGATGCCGCTGAGTCCTAACCCGATACCTGCGATTGAGATATTCCGAAGAACGACAATATCGGTCGCCCCCGCATTAATGTTCACAGCGTTCGTTGCGTTATTCAGAATTCCACCAGCATTGGGGCCACCATCAATGGTGATTGCTTTCGTGATGGTGACAGCTCCGAATCCTCCCGGATCGAGTGCATCGATTTCCCCACCGGCAGCGGTCTTCGAAATGGCGCCCGCAAACGTTTTGCAAGGGGCCGTGCGACTGCAGGGGTTTGCATCGTCTCCGACACCGGAAACCCAGGTGCGTGTCGCCTGAGCCGAGGCTACTGACGCCGAAAACAGGGTCGCCAGGACCGCCATCGTCTGTACAATCTTTGACTTCAACATATTTCATCCTTTGGAATACGCGGACGGTCACGATTCACTGGTGTCGTGACACCACTCGCCAAACCCATTGGCCGGAATTAAGGTTCCGTCGCATTAGATCAAGACTCGCATTCGTTGTCGATGTACAAAAATGAGCGACTCAATCGTGACTATGTTCAGGAACGTTCACATGCCATAGGAACTTTCGGGGCTCCGTTAAGTTTGTTAAACTCATCCCAACAACGATGACTATTCGTTGTTTTCGTTGACTACCCGTTCCGTCAAAACGCAAGGCCAGACCCATGAGGCTGCTTGTTAATCGCGTTTTTCGTGTTGTCGTGGCGTCGCTGCTTGCTGCGACGTTGTCACAGATGGTCGGCGCAGACGATGGAATTGTGCCCAAAGAGGTTGTCCGTCCGCTTTCGCATCCTGACATAGGACAGTTTACGACCTGGCTGAAAAAGACGGGACGGGACGATCCAGACAAGGTGTTTCGACTCGAAAATGGTGTCTTGCGATGCGGCGACGAGGATCTGGGATACGTCGCAACGAAGCAGTCGTACCGCGATTATCATTTGTCCGTCGAATACAAATGGGGGCGGAAGAATCCGACCGACAAGTACGTTCGCAACTCTGGCATCCTGCTGAATGGGATCGGTCCTGATGGATCGCAAAGCGGAGTCTGGATGACTTCGATCGAATGTCAACTCGCCCAGGGCTGTGAAGGGGACTTGATCCTGATTCGCGGCAAGACCGCTGAAGGCCAGCCATTCCCCGCGACGATCACGAGTCACGTGACCAATGGTCCTGATGGAAAACCTCGATGGAATGCAACCGGTACAAAAACCGTCTATTCTGGCCGCCAGTTCTGGTGGTCAAAACACCAGCCGGGTTTTAAGGAATTGATCGATACCCGGGGGGATAATGATGTTGCCAGCCCTTTGGGGGAATGGACAAAAGTCGAATGTCTGTGCCATCAGGGACGGCTCACGATTAAAGTCAACGGTGTTGTCGTCAATGAATGCTTCGATGTTCAACCCGCCTCTGGAAAAATCCTCTTGCAGTCCGAAGGACACGAAGTCTTCTTTAGAAACATGGAAATCCGCCCGTTCAAGTCCAATGCTCCGTAGAGTCCACAATCACAGGAACGCTGTATGACTCGCTTTCAACCGAGTGATCTTCCCCAGGGTCCACCTGCTTCCAACGATTCATCACGCCGCGCATTCCTGAGGGCGACTGCGACGGTCGGTGGGACAATTGCCGCCATGTCCGGCCTGAATCCTGTGGTTCATGCGTCTGGGGACGATACGTTACGAGTTGGCTTGATTGGCTGCGGCGGGCGAGGAACCGGGGCTGCTTCACAGGCATTGATGGCAGATACGCGTGTCAAACTGACAGCAATGGGCGATCTTTTTGAAGATCAACTGCAACTGAGCCTGAAAACGTTGAATGAAGCTCGAAATCTCGACACAAAAATCGACGTCCCCAGGGAGAGGCAGTTCGTTGGATTCGATGCCTATAAGCAGGTCCTGGCAAGTGGAGTCGATGTCGTCCTGCTGACGACACCACCACACTTCCGACCACTTCACCTGCAAGCCGCGATTGAGGCTGGCAAGCATGTCTTTGCAGAAAAGCCGTGCGCAGTCGACGCCCCTGGCGTTCATTCGGTTCTGCGCAGTTGTGCAGAAGCCCGTCGCAAAGGTCTCGCAGTTGTCTCAGGACTCTGCCTGCGCTATCACCAACCCTATGTGGAAGTCGTCCGGCGAATCCATGACGGTGCGATCGGTGATGTCCGGACGATGATCGCCAACGACTATCGGGGCGGTGTCTGGATTAAGCCGCGCCAACCCGATTGGACAGATATGCATTGGCAGACTCGCAACTGGTACTACTTCACTTGGCTCTCGGGTGACTTCAACGTCGAGCAGCACGTCCACAATCTGGATGTCTGTGCGTGGGCCATGGGGGACAAGTACCCAGAGAAAGCGGTCGGTATGGGAGGACGGGAAGTTCGTAAAGGCCCTGAATATGGCAATATCTTCGACCATCATGCCGTCGTGTATGAATATGCTTCCGGTGCGAGGCTGATCAGCAATACGCGTCAAATGAAGGGCTGCAAGAACGACATCAGCGTTCACATGCTGGGAACTGGTGGAAGTGCCACACTCACCGAACGGAAGAACGGAGTGAAAATCTCGGCCAAGGACGAATGGGTCTTCCGCGACGAAGCAAAGAACCTGTATCAAGTTGAGCATGATGAATTGTTCGCCAGCATTCGCTCCGGCAAGCCCATCAACAATGGTGAGTACATGGCCAAGAGCAGCCTGCTGGCGATCATGGGACGCATGGCGACCTACACGGGACAGGAAATCACGTGGGACATGGCATGGAACTCCAGAGAAGATCTGACCCCGCCCAGGTACGAATGGGGTGAAATCCCCGCTCCACCGGTTGCCGTCCCGGGTTCAACGAAGTTTGTGTAACAGTGTTTCACCAAGAGCCATTGCAGTTGGGAGTTTGCGACCATGAAGCCAAAGCTATCACCGCAGGTGACACGGCGTGACTTTATCGTCACGACAGCCGCACTGGCGAGCCTCGCGTCATCGTTAACTCCGCCGACCAGCTTGAATGGTGCAGAGGAGGCGAAGGCGAAGAACGGTGACAGGAAGCCAACCCTGTTCCAACATGCCTGCATGACTCTCCCTTATAGCAGCTTTCCATTCGAGCGGGCTCTGACGGGAATCAAGAACGCTGGGTACCAGCATGTTGCATGGGGGGTGAAGCACCGGGAAGCCAACGGAGAAAATGTTCCCGTTATCGCCGAAGATGCCTCGCCTGATGTCGCGAAAGAACTGGCCAAGCGATGTCGCGGCATGGGCCTTGAGCCAGTCATGATGTTTTCGACGATCTATCCTGAACACGCTCGAGGCTTGGAAGTCTTGACACGCCGTATCCAGCAAGCCGCTGCAGCAGGCATCGGGCAGGTCTTAACGTTCGGACATACGCAAGGGGGTAATCGAGCGGTCTGGATTGAACGATTCAAGGCGCTTGGTCCAATCGCCCGTGACAACAACGTGACTCTGGTCGTCAAGCAGCACGGCGGTTCGACTGGGACGGGCGAAGCGTGTGCCGAGATCATCCGCGAAGTGAATGATGCTGGCATCATGGTGAACTACGACGCGGGAAATGTCATGGATTACCTTGACCTCGACCCGATTCCAGACATCAAGAAATGTGCGGCCGAGATTCGCAGTTTCTGTGTAAAGGATCACCGCAACTGGCCGAAGGATCAGGACTGCGGACCAGGATTTGGCGAGATCGATCACTACCGCCTCCTTGAACCGGTCGCCTTTACGGGACTGACCATTCCATTGGCCTACGAGAACATCTTTGCGCCACTTGTTCCCCGCCCCGCAAAGCCAGAAGAAATCGATGCTCTGGCTCGACGTGCTCGTGAATTCCTCGAAGCCGTAATTGCAGGGTTACAAACGGGGTGATCTCGGCCATGCGATGCTGAAAGAGAATGAATCCTGCGAAAAGACGGCAGCTTTGAAGTTCTCAATCATATCCCGACGATCGTACCATCGTCTTTGACATCAATACGAAGGGCCGCAGGTTCCCTTGGTAGTCCGGGCAAGGTGCTGATTTCGCCCGCCAGTGCGTAGAGATAGCCAGCTCCAGCGGCGAGTCGACAATCGCGAATCGGCAACCGGAAACCACGGGGGCGTCCCAGCAGTTTCGGGTCATGGGAAAGTGAATACTGCGTTTTCGCAATGCAGACCGGTAAGTCCTTGAATCCCCAACGCTCGAACTGTTCAATCCGTCGTTTGGCCAGTGGCAACAATTCAATTCCATCCCCTCCATAGACTTCGCGAACGATCGTCTCCAACTTGTCGACAACAGGCAGGTTCGGAGGGTAAAGGTAGTCAAAGCTGGCAGGTTGTTCACAAGCCTTCTCAACGGCTTGAGAAAGTTCCATTGTCCCTTTGCTGTCATATTTGAACGATTCGGCGACAGCAAATGCGTTGGCTCCGTAATCCATCGAAAGCTGGCGCACCAACTCGATCTCTCGATCAGTGTCGGCTGGAAATCGATTCAGTGCCACGACAATCGGAATTCCAAACTTTTGCAGGGCAGCCAGATGTGCCTGCAAGTTAACTGAACCCGTCCGTATGTCTTCCAGGTTCTCTACCAGCAGTTCCTGAGGTATCGACTCTCCAGGTCTCATCGGGAATTTGCCGCAGTGATACTTCAGTGCCCGTACAGTACAGACCACAACCTCGGCATTCGGTCGTAAACCGCTGGAACGACACTTGATGTTGAAAAACTTTTCGGCGCCGCAATCGCTTCCAAAACCGCTCTCTGTCACCACAAAATCGGCAAGTTGAACTGCAGTAAGATCTGCAAGGACAGAACTGTTGCCATGCGCGATGTTGGCAAATGGTCCGGCGTGCACAATCGCCGGAGTTCCCTCGCACGTCTGGACCAGATTGGGCCGAATTGCGTCACGCAACAGTGCCATCATCGCTCCTGTTGCACCGATGTCGTTCGCGCAGACAGGCTCGCCTGTTTTCGTTTCTGCAACAATGATTCGCCCGACTCGATTACGAAGGTCTGGCAGGCTGTCTGCGAGTGCCAAGATGGCCATGATTTCCGAGGCTGCAGTCAGGTCGAAGCCCGTTTCACGCAACGGAGCTTGAGGAACATTGTCGAGCCCTGTAATGACGTGGGCGAGTCCCTTATCGTTCAGGTCGATCACACGTCGCCACGTCATTGTCGACGGATTGATCACGGGAGTTCGTCCGCGACTTACGTGGTTATCCAGCATGGCTGCCAGCAGGTTATGGGCTGAGGTGACTGCGTGAATGTCGCCCGTGAAGTGCAGGTTAATTTCATCGGCCGGAACAAGTGACGCGGCACCGCCGCCTGCTCCGCCACCTTTCACACCAAAGACGGGCCCCTGCGATGGTTGTCGCAGTGTCACAATGCTCTTTCGACCACCACGAGCCAAAGCCATGGCGAGTCCGATCGCAATGACCGTTTTCCCTTCACCCAGCGGTGTCGGGTTAATGGCGGTGACGCCGATGTATTTACCTGGGTTCCGTTCTGGCAGGCGCTGAGATAATCCTGCGGCGAGCTTTCCCTTGTACCAGCCAATCGGCTCGACATCATTTGTCGACAGCCCGAGTTGAGCCGCGATCTG
>CAIWEX010001105.1 GCA_903911795.1 uncultured Schlesneria sp. | reverse complement strand
TGTCCAGTTCTTTCGGGAGAATTATCAGCGGCGACCCTGGAACTGGTTTGAAGTTGGCACCCTCTTGGGGCAAAGCTATGGGCTATTTGATGACTCGGTCGGGTTTCCTTTTCCGGACAATAGCAAACGGAAGTATTGGAACTACCGAAATAAACCGGATCTTGAGCTGCGGACCGACGCTCTCGGAGTGACAATTGAGAAGTTCTCTGGCCTGCCGGAAGACTCGATCACATTCTACGCCAATCAAACTGGCCCCGACGCCCCACCGACAATGTTGCGGTACCCTGGCCTCAGATTTGGCTGGGGGTTTATCGAAGATCGGCTCGAAAGCCTGATTGCACAGGCGCCAATATCGACTAACGAGCCGTCTGCTGTCCCGGTTGTGACTCAATCTGAGGAAGCGACGCATCCAGTATCAGTGGGTGGGCTGGCTACAATTTCAGTTGCTGCGGCGACTGGAGTTGACCGGCCGGCCGAATCGAAGGGAGAGCCCAATGACATTCCAGTCGCCAATGTCCCTGGAACGGAGACGCCGCCAGTCCAGACACCTGTGTTACCCAACATTCAGGAGTCTTCTCCTTCAGCTGAAACCAATGACGCCCGCCTTCCCGAGACAACTCCTGTCGCCGAAACACCCGCGCCACCCGTCAAGAATGAACTGAATCCTGGCTATCTCGGCCTGATTGTGGACGTAGCGAACAAGCGAACACCGATCCGAAGGGACGGGTGCGAGGGTAACGTCGAATTGACCGCGGAGAGACTGTGGCGGCTCTTTCTCAAGTATTGGCAGAGTGGCCAAAAATATGTGACTAAAGCGACCTTGGACAAAAGCTGGGGCGAGATTGGTAACGAAACCAAACCGGCACCTAATTTCGCCAGTTCAGCGAACTCAGAACTTAGGAGGAAGTTGAAGGTCTTGAAGATCGACGTCGTTCTCAGACCAAAAAACGACGACACGGGCGAGGACTCGGCGTGGCGACTCGAGGATACTTCGCACAAAGATGCCGATGTCGACGAATGACATCCATCAACTTGCTCGTTCTCCCCTCTGTGGTTCCACAGCCAGGCAAAGTTCCCGACGCCGCTCAACATTCGTTGAGCGTCAGCTACTTTCGACTCAGCGATTTTTGAGTGGTTTCCGACTGTTGTCGTCTTGTGCTTATCGCACATTGAGGCTTACCTGAATCTTAGTTTTGCAAATCATGCAATTCATGTTTCAGGGAGGCTCACAATGGTAGAACGTCGAAGATCCGAATGGCCGGGACATAGTCTGTCCGATGCGACACCGGCAATCCCATCTAGCTCGTCAGCACCCAGCTTGCCTGACGAGGAACCCATTTCCTTCACCCAACTCGCTGAGCGCATCCCAGGCCGAAGCAAGAATCGACGCATCCACGCCAGCTCGATCCATCGCTACCGGTCTCCTGGGATACGGGGTGTTAAGCTCTATGCGTTCAGAATCGGTGGACGATGGTTTACGACTATGGATGCCTTCAAAAAATTCTGTTCGGCCGTTACCGCAACAACTGGTGATGGGACATCCGGCCAACTTCCCAGTTGTACCTCGGATGTAGTCAAAACATCGCTCAACCGTGAGGGGTATTGAGACGCTGCATGTCTATCGAAAGTGCCACTCGCCGTTTGACACCACAAGTGGATAATGAGTCATGACTTAACAGAATGGAGTCTTCAATGGGTGCCGGGCACGCTCTGGTACAGCGGCAGTGCCGTTCGCTGAGTGCATCGCTTTAACGGACAACCCCGAAACCATCATTGATGGGATCCGCTATCCTATTCCAAATGTAGTCGGCGGTGATTACGCCTTCGACATCACGACCTTCAACGAGCGGTTGGAGGACAACGATTTCACGGACGTGAAGATCTACCTCGGAAAACTGTGGGCGGCTCCGGCCGCTACGGTCCGTCACCGTTGCGGACTGGTTCGAGGTACCCGTGTGAGGATTCCCAAGGATCTTCATGATCGTGTGACAAAGACAGTAATCCCACTCGGTTACCACTCAATAAATGTTGAGCGGTAACTCCGCCGCCCCGCTCAGTAATTTTTGAGCGATTCACTGCTGAAAGCGACTTGCAGCGTGGCCCTGTTGAGGCTGTTCTTAATGCATGTATCGCGATTCACGCACGTAACGCACAGGAGACAGTATCATAGCCACCACTCGCAAGACCAACTGGCCGAATCCGGACCCGCCCGGTCAGGCGGAAACAAACTCTAATGTCAAATCGAACCTCCGCCTGCCGGACGATGAGCCGGTCTCGTTCTCACAACTGGCCAGCCAGATTGCAGGTCTCAGGATCGGCGGCCGCTGGCACACGAAGCCGACGTGTTTGAACAAGTTCTGCGCGGATTTAACGGCCGCCACCGACCCCGCCAACCAGTTGCCAACTCAGGCCTCCAGCCAAGTCACTGCTGCACTGCGTAGCCAGGGATATGGCGTGTCCATCGCGACATCCAAGTCGGCTGTCGCGTCCGACGACAGATCACAGGCCGCCGCCCACACCAAGGAGTCGTAATGAGCGTCGTATTATCTATCGCCGTCGTGATGTTGCACGCCTCGCCTGAAATTCGGGGCGCAATCGTTCACGGCGGCAGGGTCTGGTCCCCTGATGGAGGCGTGTTCCGCCCCCTGAAGGAAGAGGAATTTCATAAACTCGTTGCGAGATTAGTAATTGCGAATCCTGCTCTACTCAAGGATGGCGCCAAAACAATCGAACCGGCTGCATGGGTTCTGGAAGCGGTTCGTCAGGCCGTAACTTCGCAGTTGCCTGACAGGACGGACACCACGTGGAACTCATACATCCAAGATGTCCCCCCAGATACGATAGGGCCCTTCGTTGTCGTGCCAGGCGGGATTCTGGATCTGGGTCGCGCTGGTGATTCGGCGGAATGTATTACCCCCGAGAGTTCTAACTTTCTGGGCCGTTGTCGATTGCCATACCGCCCCGACTTCGCCAACCAACCGGTCCTTTGGCTCGAGTTCTTGTCACAGGTTTTCAGAGGTGATCAGCACGCGATCGACCTCGTTCAAGAAATGTTCGGGTATTGTTTATTCGAGCGTTGCGAGCTCGAGAAATTCTTCGTGCTTTTCGGGCGGGGCGGCGCGGGTAAGAGCACAATTTTAAGGATACTTCGAGAGTACATTGGAACTGAAAACACGTCCACGGTCTCGATCTCGTCATTGGGGCATCGTTTCTCGTTGAGCCCGCTTGAACATAAGCTGGTCAACATTAACTGGGACGCGACGTTGCACTGCAAGTTTGACGTTGGCGTCCTCAAGAGCTTGGTTTCAGGGGAACCCGTTACCGTTGAAGAAAAATACCAGCCCGCACGCTCTGCCGTTTTGACCGCCAAGCACGTCATTCTGACCAACGAAATCCCCGCCTTCGATGACCAGTCGGATGGAATCCGCAGAAGGCTGATCGCCATCCCATTCGATTTCCAGGCCGAACCTGCGGACACTGGACTGTTCTATCGGCTTAGCACTGAATTGCCCGAAATTACCGGGTGGGCGGTTAAAGGCTTTACTCGTTTGCGACGAGAGGGATTCACGGAATGGGATAGAAGTCGCGACATCGGGGTTCGCATCCAGATCGACGGGGACCCAGTCCGAACATTCCTTGCGGAACATTGTGAACTCAGACCCGATCTACGCGTTGGGCGTCAGTCCTTCTTTGATGCATTCAGCCGTTGGGCCGAGCGTAACGGATTCCAGAGAATGAATCGGACGGAGGTTTATCGCCGAGTCGAACGAGTGATTGGACAGACCAGCTCAGAGTACCGAACCCCCGACGGACACGATCGCGCTTTCGTGGGGTTACGGTTGTGCAGTAACGGACTGTCTCAACCGTTTTAGCCGCCCTTTAACCGCCCTTTAACCGTCAGGACTGAGGCAAGGGCGTTAGTCGCAACACACAGAATGGACATGAGATATGACGAATACAATCCACGTTCAACCGCGTCCACCGCCATTTTTCCACCTCTTCTTCTTATATCTAATAAGAAAAGATTGAAAACAGACGGTTAAGACGGTTGGACGGTTCGGTGTTGGACCTCCGCAAACATCCTCCTGAATGAAGGTAACAAGTTATGGCCAAGAGTATTCTCGAAGAAGCTGTGGCTCCGATC
>CAIWEX010001104.1 GCA_903911795.1 uncultured Schlesneria sp. | reverse complement strand
TCGTTTTCTGAACAGTGTAGAGATCGTCCAGGTCCTGGCAGAGCAACTCACCGTCGGGAAGCAGCACCGCACATTCATCGTGGTCCTGTCACCTGTCGTTCAGGTCCCGCTGGAGTTGGAGAAGCGGTTCGTGGTGATTGACCACGCACTGCCAACGCGCGAGCAACTCGGCATGATCGCCCGCGAAATCCTTTCGGATTCACCAGACAGTCTGCCGACCGGATCAGGTTGGCAGGCGCTGCTCGATGCGGCCAGCGGGCTGACCCGGGAAGAGGCAGAGGGGGCGTTTGCACTCTCACTGGCTCGGCACGATGCACTCCGGCCAGACGCGGTCTGGGAGCTGAAGGCACAGTCGCTCCGGAAGCAGAATCTGCTCACACTGCATCGGGGGCACGAGAACTTCGCATCCCTGGGCGGGTTGTCTGCCCTGAAAGCGTTCTGCAAACGGGCCCTGCAGCCGGGACGTTCTGTCAAAGCGAGGGGAGCGCTGCTGCTCTCCCCGCCCGGCTGCGGCAAGTCCGCCTTCTGCCGTTCGCTGGGCAATGAAGTGGGGCGTCCCGTGCTGACACTGGATATCGGTTCGCTGATGGGTGGGTTGGTCGGGGAGACTGAGCGGAATGTTCGGCAGGCCCTGAAGGTCGCGGATGCCATGAGTCCCTGCATTCTGTATGTCGACGAACTGGAAAAGGGCCTGGCGGGCGTCGGTGGCGCCGGCGACAGTGGCGTCTCGACGCGGCTGTTTGGCACACTGCTCACGTGGCTGTCAGACCATGATTCCGATGTGTTTTTCATTGGAACAGCCAACGACATCAGTCGTCTGCCGCCCGAGTTCACGCGAGCCGAGCGGCTGGATGCCCTGTTCTTTCTGGATCTGCCGGGGACGGCCGAACGCCAGGCCATCTGGCAACTCTATCGTTGTCAGTACGACATCCCTGCGAACCAGCCGATCCCCATGGATACTGACTGGACGGGTGCCGAAATCAAGTCGTGTTGCCGGTTGTCGGCATTGCTGGAGATTCCACTGACCGAAGCTGCCACCAACGTCGTTCCAGCGGCCCAGACCGCCGCCGAATCACTCGCCAGACTCCGCCAGTGGGCGAGTGGTCGTTGTCTGAGTGCTGATCGCCCCGGGCTGTACACCCATCAGGCGGTGCCCGATGGACCCCGCCGCAAGGTCCGCCGCGATTCACTCAACTGATTCGTTCGCGGTGTCTGACCGTTTCCACGACCAGAAAGGAACTCCGCCCATGTCTCACCGTCTGGAGGGGTTCCTGCCCGATCTTGTCCGGACATACGTCCAGCTGATCCGCCAGGTTCACCCACAAGCATTCGTTCCGCTCGAAGCGGAGCTGATGGAGGAAACGCTGGTTTGGGTTGGAATCGAACCGGGCGATCCCGGCAATGAACCTCTGTGCAATGCGGTTCGCGAAATCGCGAGGTGCACGGGCTACGACATCGTCAAGGGCTTTCAGCTTTCCTTGCACTGGCCTGTCTCTGAGAGCGAGCCGTAAGTGGAGCTGATCCGTTTTTTCTTCCGAATTCTCGAGGAACACTCCGATGACCAAAATGATAGAGTTGGAGGAGCCCGCTGCGGACACGACTGAACGAGTGCAGGCGGGCCACATGCTCCGTGGCGCGATGGCACCTGTCCGCGTCTCCTTCACCTGGTTCGGCACCCGCAAAAGCCTCAGCGCCGAGCAAAAGGCCCGGGCGGCCGAATCATTCGGTGCCGAAGGTCAGTTTCTGACGGCGGGCAAGAAACTGATTGATACGTCCCATCCCGCCTTCAAGGTCGTGACGGCGATCCGTGGCCAGATCGTCAATTTCTGGAAATTCGTGTCGCTGCCGTTTCCCGAACCGGGGCTGAGATTGATCCGGCAGCAGGACATCGCAGAGTTCAATACCCGGATGACCGCGCTGCGTGCCGAACTCGATGAGTCGGTCGTCAACCTGGACAAACATTACGCGGAACTGCGGAGTGCGGCCCGGGATCGACTGGGCTCCCTGTTCAATGCCAGTGACTACCCGATAACTCTGCAGGGACTGTTTGGAATTGCCTGGGAATACCCCAGCATGGAAGTTCCCGAATACCTGCAGCGTCTGAATCCCCAACTGTACGAGCAGGAATGTCGTCGGATCGCCGGCCGATTTGACGAGGCGGTGTTACTCGCCGAAGAGGCCTTCCTCGGGGAACTCAATCGCCTCGTGTCGCATCTGACGGAGCGGCTCAGCGGTGGTGAGGACGGCAAACCGAAGGTGTTTCGGGACTCGGCGGTCGAAAATCTCAAGGAGTTCTTCGGGCGGTTCCAGCAACTCAACGTCCGTTCAAACGTCGATTTGGACAACCTCGTCGAACAGGCACAGCGGATTCTGAAAGGGGTGGAACCCCAGTATTTACGAGACAACGCCACCCGGCGTCAGCAGATTGTTTCTCAACTGGCTGGAGTGCAGGCCTCTGTCGACGGAATGCTCGTTGACCGTCCCCGGCGCTCGATCGTTCGACCAGCCAGCCCACGGGAGATCACCTGATGGATTTGCTGATTCATCCCAATGGCGACATTTCGACCCTCTACACGGAACTGCTGGACCTCGCGGCGCTCGGAGCGATGAATATTGCCCGGGCGAGCCACGTCGAACCGGATTCCTCCGGTCAGTGGTTCGCTTATCTGATCGATGGACCGACGCTGGGACCATTCTCCCAACGCAGTGCCGCGCTGGAAGCCGAAATCGGCTGGCTGAAGAAGCATCGTCTTCAACCGTCAGAAGTTTAACGACGCTCGTTCGTCGGTTATGCACCCCTGCGCGATCGGTCATTTCGATCGCCCTCACGACCACTCGCTTGCTCACCCTTGGGCGCGGAATCGGCCGTGGGGCCGGGCTCCGCGCATACCGTCTGTTTCCCCCCTTCTGCAGGAGATGACCTGATGACTTCACGACAATTTCAACGGCAACTGGCCCATGCCACGGGCGAGTCACTCCGCACGATTCGATCGCGCGGATTCAGCCTGCTCCAACTCGACGTTCCAGTAACGGAAGTCGCCGAAACGCTTTGTCTGTCGTGTCCGGGTTGCGGGCGCGACGTTTCCCTGGATTCAGAAGAAAATGGACTGCCTGAATGGGCCGAATGCCTTGAGTGCGACATCGCGTACCCGTACGACGCGGACGAGGTGTTTCTCCCAGAAGATCTTGTTTGCGCCTGACATTTTTCAGTTCCACCAGCCCCGCTTTCAACGCTTCACACTCACCTATCCATCTGGAGTTAAACTTTGAAAATTCTGTATGTCAACAACGATGGCGGCGGCTTTGCCGATCACATCGAGATCCAGGACGGCACCTCGGTTGCACAGTTGTTTTCACAGCGTGTTACCAACGGTAAGCCGAGCGACTATCTGATTCGCGTCAATCGCCAACCGGCGGCCTCAGACCAACTGCTCTTACCCGGCGATCGGGTGACGTTTACACCCGTCAAAATCGAAGGAGCGTGATTTCTCGCGAGACTCGTGCCATATCTTCCCTTTGTCCATGGTCGTCGTGCACTTGTGCGGCGACCGTGGACTCATTCTTACGAGGAGTCGTATGCATCGATTTGATCGCTTACTCTGGCGATTGGCCGGTCGACTGGAAACGCGCCTCGCCCGACTTGATCCCCAAACCATTCCCGAGCATCTCGATCACTCCAGTTGGTTGGCGGCACGGCATCTGGAATCTCAACTGACAGAGATTTCCCCTCGCCACTGGGACGCCGCGTTGGATTACATTGTCGTGCGATTCGAATTCACGATGCGGCAATTACAGCGAAACCTCGAACAACTTCAACTGTCTGTTCCATCTCGCTTCTCGCAGCCAGAACTTGCTCGCCAGCGACAGCTGTACGAAGAGTTGCAGGCAACACTCGACTCATTTCCCGACAGCACATTCGACCTGCGCCAGCAGACTCTGACGGTTGTCACCGAACCGGTCACCTTGGACGAAATCTCCCTCGGACGATTTCAGATTGTGCTGAATCTGGAAAATCTCAGAAAGAAGGTGCCGTACCGCGTCGTCGCGGAAAGCCCGAACTTCTCGGAATCGCGCCGGGGTGTCTCCCATCCCCATGTTCTGGACGAAGTGCTTTGCGAGGGAGACGCACAAGCTCCGCTGGCCTGTGCCCTGCGAACGGGGAGATTCAGTGACTTCTTTCAAATCATCGTCCAGGTGTTGAACACCTACAACAGTCACAGTGCGTACGCCTCTCTGTCAGAATGGGAATCGCACTACACCTGTCATGCCTGCGGAGACAGTGTCTCCGAGGATGATTCCAGTTACTGCGACACCTGCCACGCCAGTACATGTGATCACTGCAGTACCTGCTGTCCCCATTGCGGGGACTCGGCCTGTGACGTCTGCATCCAGCATTGCGAAAAGTGCGGAGAAAGTGCGTGCATGGCCTGCCTGAAGGAGGTCCATAAAGCATGTGCCGCCGTGGCCCAGACGGTCTGATTTCACTCCTTTTCGTGAAGGTCCCTATGCAATCATTGCCCCGACCACGAAGCCTCCCCGCGCGAACGGCGCGACCACGTACCATGCTCCGATTTACGCCGACCGCCTGGGCCAAGCTGTTGTTCCTCCGGGATTATGGAAGTACCGAAGTCGGTGGCTTCGGAATTTCTGCCGCAGGAGATCTGTTACTCGTCACGGATTTCGTACTTGTTCCACAAGTCTGTTCGGTGGTGACGGTGGCCTTCGACGATGTGGCTGTCGCCGACTACTTTGATCAGCAACTCGATCTCGGTCGCCAACTGGAGCAGGTCGCCCGGATCTGGATTCATACTCATCCGGGGAACTCGGCCCATCCGAGCCATGTCGACGAAGAAACGTTTGAGCGGGTCTTCGGGCGCAGTGACTGGGCCGTGATGGTGATTGTCGCCTGCGGAGGGGAGTCCTACGCCCGACTGCGATTTCAGGCGGGCCCCGGTGGATCGTTGCGACTCCCGCTGGAGGTCGACTTTCAGACTCCGTTTACCGCCAGCGATCAGGCGGCCTGGGAGGAGGAATACCTGCGGTGTGTTCGATCCCAACCTGGATTTTCGTTTCCAGAAGATACTTTGTGTGAGCCGCGATCGTTGGAAGACGCTTTGGGCTTCGATCATCCCCGCCAACCACGGCGCCAACGGCACCGGCTTCCCCAAAAGCCGGTATGAATTCCCGCTGATTGTGTCCCTTCAGTCCCTCTTCTGGAGACTCCATGGATTCGCCGACTGACTTTACGATTCCTGGACCTACGTGCGGCACGTTACACCAGACACGTCCGCTGCTTTGTCTTGTCGAAGGTCGACACGACGCTGAGTTTCTGCGACGCCTGTCTGCCAACCTGTCGCGCGAAGACCCGGATCTGCCTGACCTCGGACACTTTGAACGGGATGGACGGCTGGTATTCATCCCGTTCGGTGGTGGCGATGTCTTCGCCTGGTCAGACCGCTTTGCACCGCTGCACTGTCCGGAACTTCACCTTCTGGATCGAGAGATCCCACCAGAGACGGCCATCCGTCTGCAGGCAATTGCTCAAGTGAATGCCCGCCCCGGTTGCCGTGCCTTCCTCACCTCCAAGCGGAGTCTGGAGAATTATCTGCACCCACTGGCTCTCGTCCGCGCTGGGGGAGTGGAACTGGAGTTCGACGACGAAGCCTGCGTGGCAGAGTGTGTGGCCCGGCAGCAGTTCACCGCGGCTCACGACGATCCTGCCTGGGATCAGCTCTCGCGGCGAACTCGCTCCCGGTTCATGAACCGTGCCAAACGCTGGCTGAATACCGTCGCGGTTGAACATCTCAGACTTGAACTGCTTGCGGAGTCTGATCCGCGGAACGAAGTGCTGCACTGGCTGCGCACGGCCTCGGAGCTGATGAGCTTCGCCGCAATTCATTGATGACCAATGACAACCATTCCCACCGGAGAGATGATTGATGACCGATCGCTTTGCCCGCCAGACAGATCTTGTTCCCCTGGCCAGGTTGCATGTGGTTTCTGCGACTGTGATTGGTGTCGGTGCCATTGGCAGACAGGTCGCTCTCCAGTTGGCAGCACTGGGCGTCCGAAAGCTGCAATTGATTGACTTCGATGTGGTCGAGCCCACGAATATTACGACTCAGGGATATTTCATCAGCGATCTGGGGACGACGAAAGTCGCCGCGACCCAAAAAGTGATTCGCGATATCGATCCTACGATCCAAGTGACAATGATCGAGGATCGATTTCGACCTCGTCAGCAGATTGACGAGGTGGTGTTCTGTTGCGTGGATTCGATTGCCACGCGAGGAGTCATCTGGCGAGCAGTGGGGAGGACCTGCTCGTTCTGGTCCGATGGAAGGATGCTGGGCGAAGTCATGCGGGTGTTGACCGTCGCCGAAGAGGTGGGTAGCGACCACTATCCGACAACGCTGTTTCAGCCGGACGAGGCACAACCGGGTCGCTGTACCGCTCGAAGCACGATCTACACCGCGAATCTGGCGGCCGCACTGATGCTTCATCAGTTCGCCCGCTGGTTACGCGGTGTTCCGGTGGAGCGGGACTTCACACTCAATTTGCTGGCGGGCGAACTCATGGGAGTTTAACCCCGTGAAGCGTGGTGAGAGGGGCTGCTTGCGAGCCCCTCCCACCACGTCGCTTACCGAGTCGCGTTTGGGTCGTCTTTGGCAGACAATTCCAGGACCGCCATGATCGGCGCGAACTCTCCGTCCAACAATCGCCCGTAATGGCGCTCAAGTTGGTCCAAGTGGGTGTATGTCACAATTGCCGACTTGCCAGGGCTGTGTCCCAGAAAATACCTCCGGTAACTCTCGGGGCAGCCACTGTTCTCCAGGGCGGTGGCGAACAGATGCCGGAATCCCTTCAGTGTGGCCTGTCGGGGCCAATTGAGTATCCGGGCGATTCGATGGAACTCCTGTTCAATTCGGTCGTAGTCGCTGGCTCCGGCATCACGCAGCAATTCGTTACGAACCTGCCGCCGAGTCAACGCATTGGACTGCGGCGCGCTTGCCAGCCGTCGGTGAAATTCTGCCTGCAGTCCTTGGGAGTCGAGTGGCCCTCCCGCTATCGGCGAAAATTCCCTGCGCGGCAGCCACAACGCCGTGTTCTCCGACGGAAGAGAAATGTACGGGAGCAGCCTTCCCGATGGGAACTTCTTGTCTCGTAACCCCTTGGTCAGATGCTCCAGCTCAGGGTGACAGCGGACGTGAAACCATTGATCGTCGACATCGTCCGCGAGGACCCAGGTCAATTCTGCGGCCCGCAATCCGAACAAAATCAGAGGGGTAAATAAACGACGCTGGTACGGATCACAGGCTTGCAACCAGTTCGCGGCCATTTCGATCGTGATCGCGGGAGCAGTGCATGGATCGGGTGCCCGAGTTCGCACAGCACAAGCCTGTCCCCGAAACGGATTCCGAAAGCTGCTGTCCAGCAACGCGCCACGCTCAGGATCAGCGGCCCATGCCAATGCCGCGTGGGAGGTTTCCAGCACGTAATCAACGCTCCGCAGCGGTCGCTTGGTTCCTTCGCTTTCGCCATTGCGAGTAACGGTCTGCGATTTGAGAAATGCCAGAAACTGCAAGACGAATTCCCGGTCCACACGTCCCGGATGAGCATATTGGGCTGCAATTGCAGGCTGTGAAACAAATCGCCGCAAATAAACCAGTGCGTTTTGGTAGCGATGGACGGTCCGCACATCGATTTCATCGGCATCCGCCCGTTGCCGGAGATCGCGTTCAAAACTGTCCAGTAATTCCACGAAACTCAGGCGACGACGGCCAGTCTGAGATGTCCCCCGTTCGTGCAGCTTGGCTTCGATTTCGCGAATGCGCGTCAAGGCCGCCACCAAGTCTCCGTTGACTCGATCTGACAAGGTCCGCTTGACACCCGGATCCCACCACTGCATTACATAATGGTCTCGCCGCCAGTAAAGACGAACCTTGGAGGGGGCGGTAATTCCAAGAGGAAAGGCGGTTATTCGCTGCAAGCTATGGAGCGTTCCGTAGCGTTCCGACCACGAACGACCTTTGGAGGCAGCAGGAGTAACCGCCGATGAGGGACCGGTCATCTGGAGATTGCTTCTTGAAGTTTGTTGAACCGGTCGGGCAAGAATCCGCCCTTTCCATCGCGGTCGCAACTCACTCCATAGGCATTCGCGCACGGAGTTTCGGATAGAATTCTGCAGTGGTTGGAATCCGCGGCGAAACCTAAGGAGCGAGAAATGCCCAAGCGTTCAAGTTTGGAGTCGAGATTCCCAACCCAATCCATCGACGTCGTTGTAGCAGGACGTACCTTTCAGTTTGGCTTGAATCATCGAACGTTATCACTGGGTGCGACTGGCGACATCGATTACTACTGGATGGACTCGTCGCAGTTTCGGAAGGGACCAAAGGCACAGAAACTCCAGTTGCGCAATCTATTTAGCTGTATTGAGTTATGGTGGCAAGCAGCGCAAGCAGCCGGAGAAGCTGCCGACCCATCTCAGATCAGACATCTGCTGGTCGCAAACTGCTACAGTTTATTTGCAAACGATAAAGCAATGCAGAATGTGTATCGTGACGCGTTTTTGGCTCCTCCACGGAGTCCTGCCCAACGCCAAAATGACGACGTTAAGTTCGCAAAACAGCCAGTGAATGCACCTCCATTGAATCGGAACAGCGTCGCAGCGGCATTGGATGGAATGTTGGGAGGCAGTCTCCTCACAATTACACCGAGCGAGATGCAATCGGTTCAAGAAATCCTCGATCCGCTTATCAAGGAGGGAATTTCCGAGTTTCAAAAGCGAGGAAATCGGAGCATTCGGGATTTCGTTGGAATCGTTGAAAGGTGGTCCCAAAACGTCCGCAAGCGTGGAGGTAAACCAAAGCAGAGATTGGCTCTCAACCAGTTCGAATACACTTCCAAAATCAGCTTCTTCCTGTGCTACGCGAATGCGTGGATCCATATCTTGGATAGACTGGCGGAACTTGGAGTCAATGCATTGAGTCGCAAGTTCATGCGATTCTGGCATTGGCAGAACCAGCCGATTGAACACCCTGACAATCGGTTTGAATGGGATGTGTTTGGAGGGCAGGTATTGGCTTTGCATCCATTGTCCGGATTCTTCATGGCAGATCCAAATGTTCTGGCCGCTTCAGGAATGTTTCTGGAAACTGTGTCGGATGAAGAAATTGACGAGAGGTTGCACAATACCGAAGTGTACTGGGAATTTGTCCATGCGATACTTTTCGCATCTCAGCGCTATCAACTCGCCCTCGAGGAACAACAGCAGAATCGAGCTGGCGTGATTCGATCGGGGAGTTCGAATGATGTGGATCAACTGCCGAACACCACGTTCGACCGCCCATTAACGACACTCGCTGAATACCTGGAAAGTCGCCGGATCCGGTGTCCCGAATGCAGGGGACCACTTGCGTTTCCATCGTTTCGGACAAGTGATACGGAGGTTTCTACGGTCACCGTGCAGGCTCAATGTGTCTCCTGTGGCCATGAGTCCGCGGTACCCGTGACCGAAGCGGAGCTTCGTGATTTTGTGGCGGCGCCTCGCGACTAAAGGTCCGGTTGGAATCCGTAGTCCTCCGAATTCATTTTCGCGGCAATCGGTGCCACATGGCGAGTTGCCGCTCGAGGCGGCTTCTACGGCCATCCGTCGCCTAACTCTCAAACCAGGAGCAATTTATGCCGCGACGTAAGTCAAGCGGACGCAATGCGCCCACTAACAAAATTGGTCAATCTTTCCCCCTGCCCGAAGATGGTTCTCGCGAAAGGATCGGATGTTCTGCACAAGCAACCGATCGCTCACCCCGGAGGCAATTGCTCGACTGGTTGGCCGGTGTCGTAGCGCGGACTCTCCGCAACGAATCGATGCCATCGCCGCGGATGGATGACTCCAATCATTCGCGAGCTAACTGACTTGCGATGACCGATTGTGCCTCAAGGAGTTTCAGGTTCGTGGTGACCCTCCAATCTGCGCGTATCCGAAATGCGCGAATGCCTATGGGGTGATGCACGCGCTGTGCGTGCTGCTGCAGCCTCGGCACAGCTGGTCATTGCGGTACTGAGGGCTCGCCCACTCCAAGGAATCACAAATAATGGCAAAATCGTCAAAATTTGATCGTCATCAGCCGCTGAACTTCGTGATGTATGGGAGAATGTCATCTGATGACCAGAATCCGAGATCTCCGGACCAGCAGTTCGAGACCATCCGCAACGAAATCTCGCGGCAGGGGTTGAGTTGGCAGGAGGTCGGCTTGTACCAGGATGCTGGAATTACCGGTCGAGTATTCAGCAAGCGTCCAGGATTTGTCCAACTGATCGACGACATCAGTAAGGGCAATATTCAGACGGATCTCGTCATTGTCGAGACATCGGAACGCATTGGTCGGCATGACGACACGGTTGGAGTTCGAACATTCCTGCGGAAGCAGGGAGTCTTGTTGCTCGACGCAAACAGTCATTTCGCAGATCCCACCACCGTCGAAGGACAATTGTATACGACAATGGAATCCTGGCGCGGGAAACAGGAATCTGAAATCAAAGGTTATATGGTTGCCCGAGGAAAACGCGATGCAGCTGACCTGAAGACCTGGCCGGGCGGCCCACCTCCAATGGGTTATCAATTGGCCGTCGATCGCATCGAAACTCGCGCCCGCAAGCAGGTTGTCCTGAATAAGCTCGTACCGAATCCGGAAACTCGACCCATCGTCGAAAAAGCGTTCGAGCTGGCCGACGAGAAAGGTTATGGCGCCACGTTGATCGCGAAAACGTTGAACGGCGATGCCACGGTCCCGTCCGAGTTCAAGCCGTTTCACGCAAATACAATTGATCGATGGCTGAAAAATGAAATCTATGTTGGTCGCATGGTCCGATGCCAAGTCACGGCAAGTTACGTTGACGACGTTCGCGTCTTGGAGCGAAATCCAGCAGATGACCAGCAGGTCGTCGAAGATTATTGCGATCCATTGATTTCGACCGAGCGATTTGATCGCGTGCAAGAATTGCGGAAACAGCGGTGCAATGCGACGCGGGAATCTCGGCAGCAACCTGCAGTCCGGCGACCGTCAGGTTTGCGTGGTGTGCCGCTCAAATATCCGCTGAGCGGTTTGATCATCTGCGAAGACTGCAACCGGGCGATGGTTGCTGCGAAGGTGAAGTCTGTTGAGTCAGATTTCATCGATGTGCGGTACCATTGCCCCGGAGTCCGAACAGGTGCCTGTACAAATCGCACTGCCGTCCCGTTACGTTGGACTATGGATCGTATCATGGAGCTCATGGTCCGTCGGTTGTTCGTTGGCAGTAATCCCACGGACGGACCTCTGTCACCGCAAACAATTAGCAAAAGTGAAGTCTTTTGCGAATTTCAGGCTCTGATTACTAAAGAACACGAGCGTCAGCAGCGGGCCCAGCCAGCGGAACTGGAGGGGCTCATCGCAGAGCGGCAGAATCTCGTCGATAAGCAAGCTGGCTGGATGCAGTCACTGGCGAATGCTCGATTGCATCCAAGCCTACGCGATGCAATTCAAAAGCAATATGTGGATGCCTCTGAACGCGTGACAGAGGTTGAAATGTTAATTTCCAAGGCTCGCGTCGTGCAAGCGATGCTGGTTCGCAATTCATCTCCAGAGTGCTTCGCGGAGATCATCAACAACCTCGGCCAAGTCCTCTTGAACGATAACCCCTGCCGCACAAATTTAGAGTTGGCACGTCATGTCGATTCGGTTCGGGCGACGTCGGATGGCCGTATTCGGATCCGCATGTGCAAGATGGGTTTCCTGACAGACATGTGTGGCCTGAAAACGCCGGACGAAGACGTCACCTCGTGTGATTCCGCGACGTCTTCCGAGCAATTGCCGCACATGGCAACCCGCCCCAGACGATTGATTGCTGATGATCAGAGCAAGCCATGGGAATGGGTGCTGCGTCCAGATTATAGCTTGGATCCGCATCGGTTTGATTGTTTGTCAAAGGACTGGTTCTGGATTGACGAATTAGTAGTTCCGGTCAAGCAGTGCTGGTCCGAGGAGAATGCGATTGCGATCGCGGTGTCAAGATTGTCCGAACCCTGTGGACTCGAGGTACTTGCTAAGCGTTTCTGCGTCAGCAAACCAACAATCGCCGCCGCCCTGCGACATGCGAAGTCGTGGGGCGTTGATGCGACACATATCAATGGTCGCAAACTGCGACCAAACTGGGCCAAGGAAAACGCGAAAGTGGTCGTGGAGTATTTCCGACAGCCTGGAGCAACTATGGATGCCGCGGTTGGATACTTTGGCAAGTCGGATGCTTGGATCCGGCGGGCTCTCACATTTGCGAAGGCGACTTCCGTTTCACCAGAAGAAAAGACCGCGGAATAGTTCGATTTTCGTTTAATGATCAGGTGCATTGCCAAGCAAAACCGACTGAGGCACTCACATAATCTCAAAGTGCGGAATGTGAACCTCTGCCCCTTGGTGGATGGTCTCCAATTACGAGACCGTCCACCAAGGGCTTTTTTTTAGCTGTCAGAGGTCGATTGTCGCCACATCTTGGGTCTTCGGATACTTGCCCAACATTTCCAAATGTGGGTAACCTCCTCCTGGAAAGAGATTTACCGCATTGCGATCCGCGTGAGTATTCCCCCCTGTACATGGTAATGTACGGGGTGAAATACGAGAATGACTTCCGGTCGACTTTTGAATGCTGAAACAATCAAGGCCCTACCGGTGACGTTGGCAATCTATTGGTAATGGACGTTCGATCTGACTCAATTCAAATCTCAAATTTGAAATGGCAATCAGTCGCCCCAAGAATCAACTCGCGCGGGACGATGCCCTGCTACTAGAATCTGGATCAGAGAACTCAGAGGACAGAGAGGCCGGACGACTGGGAAATAGACACACAACCCCACATTCGAAAACCATTGTGACGGTTACGGTACGCAGGATCGCCGCTGTAGCGGTAGGAACATTGCGCGATGATTGCGTACCGGTTCCACGCGCCCCCGCGACACACGGGACGATTTGGAGGGAGAGCCCGTTGGATTTTCGGCGGGTCTGATGGCATGGTGATCGAAAGCGACCCAATCGCCGCACCACTCCCAACAGTTTCCCAGAACATCGCGCAGGCCGAACAGATTCGCGGCAAACGATCCGACGGAAGATGTGAATGGATGCCCATCACTGCCCCTGATTGTCATCAACGGCAAATCCGGAATCTGCTTCTTCAAACGACGCATTTCCCACGTTGGCGAACTTTGTCAATCCTTCTGGGGCATCTCCGTGAAAGAACAAGCCAGTCGTCCCGGCGCGGGCCGCATACCACCACAGGCAGTCGGCCCAATGCTCCCACTGCTTCTTGGCGACATTAAAAGCAAATCTGCCTCCCTCCTTTTCCTCGCTTGGCAATCACGTCGAAGTCTTCTCCGGTTGCTGCAGAAACAGCACGATTTGAGTTGATGCTGGGTCATGAAGGGGGCCTTCTAGGATCAAAACGAAATTCGCCTCCGGAGCAATAACAAGACGGCTGAGGAATCGGGCTATTGAGGAGCAGGGCTCGGCGGTTGAAACCGATGTTCCTTTAGCCAGGCGACTTCGGCCACTAAAGCCGCCTTCCGCGAACTAAAGACAATGGCTCTGCAGGCACTGCGTTTGAACCTCAACACCCTTCAGCGGCATGGTGTGTTTGAGGACTCGGTCAAAGTCCGGACGGTCGCTGACCGGCTGGCGGATGAGAACGAGATCCTTCGGTCGCGACAGTTCCCATACCAGTTCTTCGCGGCGTACCTGAATGCATCTTACGCGGTGCCACACGCGATCACGGCCGCTCTAAACAAGGCGGCTGAAGTTGCATGTGGCAATTTGCCGGAACTCCCAGGACCGGTCGTGATCGGTTTCGATGTGTCGGGATCCATGCAGTCCACAATCACGGGGGACCGTGGTCGGGGCGGGACGACAAAGATGCGGTACGTTGACGTCGCGGCCCTGGTGGCGGCTATCCTGCGACGCAACCCGGACAGTGTAATTGTGCCGTTCGATACTCAGGTGTTTGAAGCAAAGGTCGATCCGTCCGACTCAATCTTGAGCTTGGCAAGCCGGTTGGCGAACTACGGTGGCGGCGGAACCGACTGTTCGTTGCCGATCTGTAAGGCGAACTTGGATTTCTGAGCGAAAGTTTGCGGGGTTCGTGCTATTCAGCGACAACGAAAGCTGGGTCTACTAAGTCCGACCATACTTCTACGGTGCGAACGGCTCGACTGGCGTTATGACGGAATTGCAGCAATTCGTCCGGAATCAGATGCGGTTGCGCGGAGGTGAGTCTACCGGCCCGCGGCTGGTCTGCATTGACCTGCAACCTTCCCAGACGACGCAGGCTCCGGAACAGAGAGACATCCTGAACGTCGGTGTTTTCAGTGATGCCATGTTCGAAGTGATTACCGCGTTCCTGACGAGTGACACTAATCGCTTTCTGACCGAGATTGAGTCGGTAACCCTATGAGGTACGCCTCTACCGCGGTGTTGTCGTGAATCGTTAAACCGAAGACCTCTAGCCTCCGCCCCAACACCGACCGACGATCTCGTCCCGTATGACGATTGCGAGCGGCTGACGCGGTCCTGGTGGTTAATCTGAATGTCCTTGCGATTGCTGTCAATCTGATTGCGGTCGGCAGTAATTCGGGCCTGATCAGCCGCTTCTGGATTTCAAGCGCCGATCGGTTGCCGTCTCGTACCCGCTGGTTGAAGTCAGCCAATCGGGCAACGACCCGCGAGTCACCCCGTTCTGGGCTAACGTCGGCGGTATGAGCAATGGCAGCAG
>CAIWEX010001103.1 GCA_903911795.1 uncultured Schlesneria sp. | reverse complement strand
ATGGCATTGGAAGTCGTGTGGATTTGAATTCGGGGAAACAACCCTCCGCATCACTGGTTGGAGAAAAGCGTTTAGAGTTATCCCCTACTGGTCGATCGTCCTTCCGTTGACTCTGCTCTCGGCGTTTTTGGAGTGACCGACACTGATTGCGAATCCTGAGTGTTAAATAGCGTGCTTTGCGTAAGTGCGGTACCCAGGCTGGGTCTGAGATCGATTTCTCCAAAACTCGTCCATTGGTTTTGTGTCGCTGATTTCATCGGCGACGAGTTGCAACAGCGATTCGGATCCCTCGTCACTCCAGAACTTTTCACTTCCTTTGATGCGTCGATTGATTTGTTTCACGGTGGATTCCATGTGTGCGGATGTGATTGGGAGCCCCAACTGACGGTACTCAGGGTAATTCATGCGCGACGTCTGGTTTTGAAGGTAGGTCAGCGTTTTGGTCACGAGCATGCGGGGGCTGGTATCGCCATCCGCATCAGTGGGGAGTCCCATTTCCTGTTGTCGCTTTGCGAGGTCCACAATCACGGACACCACATCGCCTTGCCAGATTGCCGTAATCCACCGGACATAGTCAGGCCAGCCTTGCTCGACAGGTCGACCCGCCATCGCCGCGGCATAGATGTGTGTCAACGCATGGATGAAGTCCAGGATGGGAACGAAGCCATAGGGTTTGAAATGGCGTTCCCATTCGGTCCAGATCCAGTTCTGGCCATCGCCCACGAAGGCTTTGCGCTTGGCGGCAAAGAATCCAAGCGACCAAGCAACACTCGCCAAATGTCGCCCGAACAGTTGGCTATTGTGGTGAGATGCCACCACATCCCGATCGATCACCTTTGGCGGTTTGTAGTCCGTGGAACCACGTTCTTCTTCGGGACCCAGCACGATCGCTGAAATCTCGGAATGCGAAAGTTGATTGGGGTCGAGTTGATCGATGGGCGACTCGACACGTGCTGCAACCTGCGTGATTTCTCGAGCGAGTTTGTCCATTCGCTCCTGTTGCAAAAAGAAATCCGGGATCTGAGGGTGCGGGTCGCTGGCGGAGGGTTCGCTCGACAAACTCTGCAATAACCCCGCTTTGTATTCGTGCCAGTGCGACGTCGCATCAGGGTCGAAATCCCGCAATTGATATCGACCGCCGTCGCCCATCACACTCGCAACATCTGGCGCTTTTACCCCAGGCGGTGCGGCCACTTTTTCGGTCAATTTGAGTTCGGACCAGTTCGAAATCGCGGCCTCGCGTTGCGCGACTCGCTCACCACCGATCCGTTCCGTAATTCGCTCGACTCGTTTCTCGCAGATCTTCGTTCGTAAGAGTTTACTCGTCGCTTCGAACGCGTCACGGAAGGACGGGAGTTTTGTTCCCAAAAACGTGACTCGCTCAAGCATTGATGGCGACAAGTCTTCATCGACGCCTAACCCCAGCGCTCGGGTCTGAGGGAAAAAAAGCCTTGCGGCCTTTCTTCTGGTATCCACAAGGTTCTTCCCACGTGACTGCGCCTGCCTCTGTCTCCAACGTCCGAGATTTTGGCTTGTTGGCGGTAACCTCATCGTCATCAACAGCCATTGCCGCCTTTGGCATTTGATGGGACTGCTCGTCGACCGACTGCTCCATCACCAGCCGAGCCAGTTCCAAGCCAACAGACATTCCGTCCGTCTCGATTTCTATGAATTTTGTCCCCCATTCAGGGCAGCCCGCTTCTCCGTACAACAATCCACGCATTTCCGCTGCCATCTCACGCAAACGAGCCTGAACAACTGGATCCACAGACCTCTTCGAGAATGCCATCCTTGGCCCCCTTTGAGCTAAGTCCATTAAATGAAAACACATCCGATCACAAAATGTACTCGCATTCAAAAGACGCGCAAAGTGCGTCTTGCACTCTCGGCTGGATTGCTTTCGATGTTGCCCTATCCGAAAGAGAAGCGGATTTTGTACAACTCGCGGAAAGAGACTTACCTGGAGGGCGGATGATCAACAGCAGTAGTACCAGCAGTAATTACAACTTGACACATTTGAAAGTGCTCGAGGCCGAGAGCATTCATATTATTCGT
>CAIWEX010001102.1 GCA_903911795.1 uncultured Schlesneria sp. | reverse complement strand
GTGGATCGGTGGCTTTCCTTCCCCCAGCGTCAATGCCCCGTAGCGTGCTCCGAGGAACCCTGCATCCTGCCACTGAAATCCGCCTCGCCCCGGTTTGATATGCATGTAGGGGGGCAGATTGTTCGTGGGTGGAGGAAGCAGTTTGGCGAGTGCAGAACCGAGGAACGGATAGTCGACACCTCGATTCTTGGGGTCACCCCGTTGCACTCGAGCCACTCCGGTCGAATGATTTTCATCTTTTGTCGACATCGAACGAATCACGGCCAGCTTGTCCATCTGACGAGCCGTGTGGGGGACCAGTTCGCTGAACTCAACGCCCGGAACCGACGTTGAGATTGCTCGATACGGTCCACCGAATTCGGATCGTGGCTTGGGGTCCCAGCTTTCTAGCTGGCTGATCCCGCCATCCAGCCAGATGAACAGCACCTGCTTCCCCCTGCTGACGAATATCAGCCGCGACCGATGGCGTCAGCAGGGAGCCGATATTGAGTGAGCCCGCAGCCGCCCCGCCTGCCAGCAGCCCAAGCATCTGACGGCGTGAGACTTCGTGATCGTCACTGTTACAGGAAAATGGATGCATGGCAACCTGTTCTATTTGAAGCGAATGTCGACGGTGAACCTCGCCTGGTCTAATGATTCATTCGAAACTCGTCGGATGCGATCAGTGCCCACGCCAGATCCGCCAGTGCCAGATCCCCCCGGGCCTTGTGGGTCGTCAGGAAATCAATGCCAACGTTCCGTTCCGTCTCCGTCGGGCGTCGCGAATAAATCGTCAGATACATCGTTTCGACAATCACGCTTGAATCGGTTTGCTTCTTGACCATTTCAATCAGATTACCGTTTTTGGACTCCAGCCAATGCTGCAACAGACGTTCGTTCAAAAGAAACAACGCCTGCCCCATAGACGGCGTGAAATCCATTTCCGCTTCACCCGGGGGATTTCCAAACACGCCGACAAACAGGTCCAGGACATCAGGAATGTTACCGGGTGGATTGGCCACTCGACCGTTGATGTAGTTGTACCAGCCAAACGTCGATTTCTCGGGCACCTCTGCTGCTTCCAGAGCAACCAGGTTTCCGGTCGCTCGCATCGTGCTCCATGCGAGTTGTTCCGGAGACAGCGGCTTGGGATTGAAAATGCGATACGATTCCGGCGCGAATTCGCGCGGATTGGCACCCGCAGGAATCTGGCTGGTTCGCTGGTACGCTTTGGAAAGAGCGATCTGGCGGAGCAGGTATTTCACATCGTATTGATGGGCCGCAAAGTCATCTGCGAGCAATTTCAGCAGTTCCGGGTGCGACGGGGGATTGGCGGTATGATGCAGATCCAGCGGCTGCACCAAACCTCGTCCCATCATCAGAAACCAGAGACGATTGGCAATGTTGCGATTGAAGTGTTCGTTGTCTGTGGTGGGAAGATCGCGGGCCAGGAGCAGTCGAGGCCGAAACGCTTTGGCTTCGTTCACCTGTTCCTTTGTGAAAACCGGAATTGTCACTTGCTCCTTGCCGGGCAACCGGGGAAATGTTTCCTTCTTTCCCTTCACGAAGACCGATTCAAATTCGCTTTTCGCCTGCTCGGGTTTGTCTTGCAGGTAGGAAAACAGACCAAAATATTCGGACTGCGTGTAGTCACCGATATTCGGATGATCGTGACATTGAGCACACATGATGCTGCGCCCCAGTAACAATCGGGCAATGTCCTGAGTCATCTGATGAGGTGCTTTTTCGCGACCTGTGACTCCCAGGAATTTGCGAGCGGGCTTCAGGCCCTCGTCGTCATCCGCGAACAGCAATTCTCGCGTCAGAACATTCCACGGCTTATTGGCGTTGAATGAATCTGCCAGATACTTGTTCCACTCCTTATCAGGAATCGAACCAGTTCGACGTTCCAGCAGCATGGCAGTCATCGCTTCCTGCATCCGCCGCCCATATTGAGGAGCAGCCAGCAATCGGTCGATCAATGCCGTTCGCTTGTTGGTGTTTGAGTCCGCCACAAACGCAGTAACTTCCTCAGCCGTCGGGATATTCCCGGTGAGATCCAGAAACAGGCGCCTCGCAAACTCTTCATCCGTCGCTGGGGCAGCGACTTCTCCACCCGCCTTCGCCGAAATGGCTTGATCGATCTGTTCATGCAGGTCTGCATAAGCAACCTGACCCAATGCGAATGTCACAGCCAGAAACAATCGACAGTGGAATGAAGGATGCATTGGGCAACGACTCTTACGGCAGGCAGGGCAGGGCTCGTCTGGCATCTAGTTTTACCACCCCGCGCGACTCGCATCAACAACATTGAATCGATTCACTGGATGATTTGCCTCCGTAGCGGGGCGATTTCAAAAGAGAGTTTTACAGAACTCGCACCATCGACAGGCTCTGGTCGAAGGGGTACGGCTTTTTCACCACGAAGAGCGCGAAGGTCACGAAGGCTTAATCCCCCTCACTCGCAGGGATATTCCCTCCACGACGAATCTCCGGCGTTGAACGGCGCCGGCCCCCGAAGTTGATCTCGGCCTGGATCCCATGATTCAGCGGCAAAGTCGTTGCTGCCACCGGGTCAAGCCGGGTGGAGAGCCAGGCTCGATCCTTCGCTGCCGGGGTAGCTGGTCAGTTGTGATCCCGCCGGGGCAAGCCCGTCGGAAATCTCTTTGATCGAGCCTGGAGGCAGAACTGGGTACGTCTCAGCGCGCCAATCAGATGAACGTACTTGTAAGACGGGTTTCCGCTGGGCTTGTCCCAGCGGGACCACAACTGACAGCTACCAAAACTTCATCGACATTTGGAAACGGCACTCCACCCGGCTTGACCGGGTGGTAGCAACGACTTCCCGCTACCGATCCTGTTTCACTTTCGCGCCGTGGCAGCGTGATACGGCTTGTTTCAAGCCTGGGGCCGAAGGTCCAAAAAACCTCAGGAAGGCTTTTCACAAAGTCAGCCTGACTCGTGCAGCGGCGCTCGGCTTGAAGTTTCTTGTGCTGCGCACCCAGCTTGAAACAAGCTGGGCAATGCCGCGAAACCTCTGTCGTAACAACGTGAATTCGCGACAAAAAATTCTCGATCACCTGCAATCGCTGATCGTATCTGGCACAATTCGGCCACTCTCTCGTTGCTTGAATCCAGTCCGATTCCTCGCCCAAGTAAAGGACGCTCTCATGAGATCTTGGCTTCCCCTGGTGCTGGTTCTGTCCGCTTCAAGTCTTCAGGGACAGGAAGTGAAGCGAGACATCCCCTACGCCAACCCCGCCGTGGAACGGCAGGTCCTGGATATCTACTCGCCCAAAGACGCTAAAAATCTTCCCGTCGTCTTCTGGATTCACGGAGGAGGTTGGCAGGGGGGCGACAAAGCCAGTGTTCAGGAAAAGCCCAAGACATTCGTAGACCGAGGCTTCGTCTTCGTTTCAACCAACTACCGGCTGTTGCCACACGTCGAAATGGAGACGATCTTTCGTGATGTTGCCAAGTCACTGGGCTGGGTCCACAAACATATCGCGGAACATGGGGGTGACCCCAATCGAATCTTCGTCATGGGACATTCTGCCGGCGCTCAACTTGCGGCCTTGATGTGCATTGACGAACGGTATCTGAAAGCTGAAGGAGTCCCATTCACCTCGTTGAAAGGTTGCGTTCCCGTGGATGGTGACACTTATGATGTTCCGGCCATCATTGAAACCGCGGAAACTCGTCGCCGCGTCCATGGGCAGCCGCAAGCCAAGTTCGGCCATCGCGAAAAATTCGGAATTGAACCGAAGAAACACATCGATTATTCGGCTGTCACCCATGTGGCCAAGGGTAAGAATATTCCCCCATTCCTGATCCTGTACGTTGCGGAACATCCTGACACGACAGCCCAGGCCCAGCGGTTGGAGCAAGCTCTGCGGCAGGCCGAAATACGGGTGGTTTCATTCGGTGCCAAGGAGACGACGCACGGTCGGATCAATTCGAACATCGGCCTGCCAGACGATATGACGACCAAAGTCCTGTTCGACTGGATTGAGGGGAAATAGCAGCGAGTCTTCAACGAAAAGCGATTTGATCGCGGAATCCAGAGGAGGGCCATCATGCGACATCTGTTTCGACTGATCCTGCTGACGCTGCTGGCTCCCGGCATGGCGATTGCCTGTTTTAATCTCACCTCAACCGATCTGGATGGAAAGTCGCATCACGCAAGCCGACATCAGACGCAACATGAATTCATCAGGCAGTTGACCCATCGCCGTCCGAAATCAGAAATACTTGAGAAGGTCGACGAATTACGGCGGAAGTCCACCGCGAACCCCAACGATCTTGATGTGCAGAACGATCTGGCCGTCTACCTGGCCCGTGCCGGAGAACTGAGCGAGGCACTCAAGATCCTCAAGAAGATCGAAGAGACCAAACCAGGCCTCTACAACACAGCAGCGAATCTCGGCACTGTCTACGAATTGAAGGGTGACGTCGAGAACGCGATCCACTGGATTCGCACGGGGATCGCTCGCAACCCGAAATCTCACGAAGGTTCAGAATGGTTGCACGTCAGAATTCTGGAAGTAAAACAACAACTCGAAGCCGACCCCGACTGGCTGAAAACTCATTCTGTCCTCGGCTTGAATTTTGGAGTTGAACCGAAACCCCGACTCCCAGAGAGCTTTGAAGCAACCGGCGAGGCACCGACACTCGAAATCTTGACTCTGCACCTCGGTTATCAACTGGGCGAGCGAGTTCCGCTGGTAGATCCGCCCGACCCAATCGTGGGGGATCTGTTGTTTGACTACGCCAACTGCAAGGCGTTGAGTGGTGACGTCGAACTGGCAACAGCGCTCCTGGATCTCGCGGAATCTTACGGCGCCCCTCAAACCCAGGTGCTCACAACGCGTCGCTCCTATTTCCGCACATTGACTCGATGGTCGTATGCACCGATTATTGCAGCCGTCGTGGTTGCGATATTCGCACTCGGACTGGCAGGACTTTTTCTGCCTGGCTTACGCAGACGCCTGAGTCGAAAATCAAATGCCAATCCGTCTGTGCCACATCCTGCGAATTGATTCGGCAATCGCGTGTGAACTCGTATTGGGCCTAACGGAGGCACTGAGACTCACGAAATACGTCTGGAAGCAGGTGCAACACAGAGGCACAGAGAATCACAGAGGAAACGGCGGACTCAAACTCTGTGCTCTCCGTGCCTCTGTGTTTCGAAGTCTTCGCCATTCAATATCCATTCACAGTTCGATGCACGCCATCCACCAGTTCGGCCTCGTGAAAGTTGATGAATGTCGCTCATTTCCTTCAGCTCGACGCCTTTTCAAATCAGATTGGAAGCAGGTGCAACACAGAGGCACAGAGAATCACAGAGGAAACGGCGGACTCAAACTCTGTGCTCTCCGTGCCTCTGTGTTTTGAAGTCTTCGCCATTCCCTTTAACTCCTTCGGAGTATTTGTGACGACACGCTCCCCGAAATCAGTCCCATTGGCCTGACACCTACGGGCCGGTCGTTCGAGAATGGGACTTCGTAGGTGCTATTTTTCAGTACGCATGACGTACACAGCAAAACAGTCGAGGTGATCGGCGATCCAGTCAATGTGAGTCACGAGTTCACAGCGCACAAACCGCTATGCTTCTCGTATCGCATAAAAACCAGATGGAATGGCGGGCCCGTTGGGCGCCTTTGGGCCTCTTGAGGAGGAGTACATTCGATCGGAATGGTACGACACTCCCCACTCAACAAGGAACCTCATGACAATCACGAGAATCTTTTGTAAAATCGGCCCTGAAACCATCTCACCCGCGACATCGGCTTACTTGAACAAGCGTTTCATCCTGAGGCACGGGCTGTACTGCTGTTGAATGAAATCAATTTGGTTTGTACGGCCCAGTTACCGTGGCGATCGCCAAAGGAGGACTGTGTGATCACGGCGGAATTCGGTGCGGCGGGTTCGTCTTACTGGCGCCGCGTGACTGTTGATCCAACTGCTGCCACGGTGACATTCCAAAACTGTCACTTCCCGAAACAATTCTTTTCGTGGGGAAAGGATCCGGAATACACCTGCCGGATCTCGGAGCTGCGCGGAGTCTGCTGGAACATGGAAGGCTGCAGGAACCGATGGCGCAAAGAGTCTGTACTGGAAGTGGTGACTCCCGCCGGTCGCGCCATTCTGCCCAAATCGTCGGCGGGATTCGATGCCGTCTATGCAGCTCTCATCGCAGGGATTCCCAAAGCGGCCCGGCTACGCTGGTACGAGTACCCGGCTGCTCAATCGCTCATGGCTTTGCTTTTGATATTCCCCATCGGAATTGCGATGACAATTCTCTGTGCCGTTCTCCTGGAGCGGGAACTGATTTCGACGGCAGTGTTAGCGGGCTTGTTCATCGTCCTCCTGCCGTTTGTGTTTCTTCGAGTTGTGTCAATCTGGATTGGCAAGCCGACGTTGCGGTGACTGACAATCAAAAGGTACTTGGTTTAATGCGTTGCCTGTATTCGCGAGCAGCCTTTTCAGCGGCATGGCGAGCGGCGATCCCCGACGTGAACTCGACGTCGAAATACCCGCTGTTGTTTGAACTATCGATCTCCTGGCCGGAAACAACGTCACTCACGGCCCACCACCACCGCGTTCCATCCATCCATTCTGCGCGCAGCAGAAGACCACACCACTTGGCAGTGCAATCATCATCGAGATCGCCCGTCCATTCAATTCGATTCACAATACTGGCCCATGAAATCGGGAATTTAATGAACATTCCAGCGTAGACGATCGCAAGACAGGGTGGCCGGGCTGGACCAACGGGAAGCCACGTAGGTCAGGCTGTGCCTGACGAAGTGATGTCACGTGACGGAAGTTCTCGTCACACTGCGGGACCATTACACCGTGACCTCCAAGAGTCAGGCACAGCCTGATCTACGTGGCTGACACAACTCGCCACAGACGATTTGAATTTACCTCCGTGCCTCTGTGGCTCCGTGAGACAAATGAATTACCTGACACCTGACGTCGTCAGCTTGGTCGCTCCGACGGTCGCAACGGGAGCATTGCCCACCGCCTGACTTGGCTTCTGCAACAGCTTTGGCATGTCGAGTTTACCGAACCAGTGATGTCAGGTGACGGCATTGTTCGCCAAACTGCGGGAAATTTACACCCTGATTTCCATGAGTCAGGCACAGCCTGACCTACGGACTTCAAGGCAAGGTAACGCCATTTTTCGGGATTATCTGACACCTGACGTCGTCAGCTTGGTCGCTCCGACGGTCGCAACGGGAGCATTGCCCACCGCCTGACTTGGCTTCTGCAACAGTTTTGGCATGTCGAGTTTACCGAACCAGTCAAAGTTGAATTTCTCGGACTTTCTCAGGAACTGTTCCATCGTTTCGCCCTCGGCCAGACGGACAAATCCGGGGACGCTGCCGACTTGAGTCTGCCAGACATCCTTTCCTTGATAGACAAACTTCACACGGCTGTAGTAATCGCGAACGTTATAAGTCTCTGTACCCAGTCGTCCAAATGTCCGGTACGAAATCTGACGTTGCTGCCCGACTTCTGTCTGTGCAATCAGGTCGATCGAACCTGATGGGCCAGCGTCGAAACCTGCTTCTTTCAGGCGAGCAATCAATGCCTTTTCCACAAAATCCTTTCCGGCAGCGTCGACACCCGAAACATCGACCTTCACGATCGTTCCGGGCTTCAGAACGAAAAAGTCGGGAGCTGACATTGCTTTCGCCAGGGCATCCTTGACGGATGCGGCAGGGAGTTGTGCACCGATCAGTGCCCCTGGTTTGTCACCTTCGGTCATCACAAACCAGGTCACACCGCCAAACTGCTGAGCGAACTCGGCCCCTTGATAGTCCCACAGCTTGACCTGGTTCTCCAGGTCGATCAGATATCGATTTCCAAGCAGCACATGGTCATCACTCGGCCAGGTGATATTCCCTCCCACGTGAATCCCCTGGTACGGCATTTCTCGATAGAGTTCCCCGTTCGAGAAATCCCACACAAACAGGCGATCGAATGCGGCCAGGCCGAGTCGCTTTTGTCCGGGGCTGAATGCCATTGCCGGGAACTGCACCTGAGGTGTTGTCACCATGGCGACAACTTCACCCACAGCCAGGTCGAGAATGCCAACTTCCTTGCCAGTGGTAAATGCCAGCCATTTCTGATCGGGGCTGAGGGCCGGTTTGCTTCCCGCCATCATGTCCATGCTGTAGATCGCTTTCAGATCTTCCAGATTCCACACGATCAGCTTGCCGCCGCCGCTGACAGTGGCAATGCGGTCATCGCCCAGAAACGCTCCCCAGGCGACATCCCGATTTCCGCCCGTGGTGGCACTGTAGGGGATCCAGCTCTTTCCCTTGGCAGAATCCTCTTCGCCGACATTCCAGATCTCAACACGATCCTGATTGCCGAAACCAAAGTCGTCTCGCTTCATCAGAGCTTGCGAACCGTCGTTGTGAATTGCCAGCGGGGCAAACTTACCTTCTTCTACTCCTTCGCCAGACATCTTTCCCGCTTCCAGATCACAGACGACCAGCCGTGACGTGGCACTCTGTGACCCAGGTTTCTGCAGCGAGTAACCGATCATCGCGTATTTGCCATTGGGACTGGCAACCAGTCCTTTGGCTCCTTCGAAAAAGTCCGCCTTTTTCGGGGTCGGAATGACGGCCCCTTTGGAACGCAGCGGAGGTTCTGCCGGAACATCAAACTTCCAGGCTTTGTCCGGTTGAGTCACCGCAACGACTTTGCCGTCATTGCGAGTGTTCGTCAGTTTGCTGGTACCGCCCGGTCGAGTTGTCTCTTTAGGCTTCGTTGTTGTTGGCTTCGTCGTCGTGGATGGCTTGGTTGTCGTGGTTGAAGGTTTGGTTGTTGTTTCCTTCGGCTTCGTCTTGAACGGACTCTCTTCTTTAGTTTTGAACGGATTCTCAGGAGCGTTCTTTTCCAGTTCGGCAATGAATTTCTGGTCAGGCAGACTGAGCTTCTTCAGATCAATTTCCAGTTCGGCCCCGTCCGACTTCTGAAGAGTGACCTTGCCATTCTCATTCGAAACAAACTTTGCCTGAACCTTGATCTTGCCGGTCGCATCCGTCCACGTTCGCAGATCTGCCGCGAAGGCCGCGTTAGCCAGGCACAGGCCAATCGACCAGACAAAAACAGGTAATGACCAGCGAGCAACATTCGTTGGAAACATGGAATGAGACCTCTACAGAATGCCGGAGAAGGTGTCTTGAAAATGCAAAGACGCGACGACTTGAGGTGTGATTAAATCACCCGGCGATCAGCGATGCAAGATGTCGGGGATTTGGTGGCAGGGCCAATGCCTTTTTGAAGCTGCGTAGGGTATAGGTACTCTTGCGAGCACGATGAAATCGTGCTCCACGATGTGGGGCACGTTTTCAACGTGCTCCCCCCTCGCGCAGCGCAAACTCAAGATCAAAATTTCGGATCCAAAACGGCTGGTTGGGGGCAAGAAAAGGGGCAGGACGGGCAGACAAGCGGCGCTTCGCCGCGCCGGCCCACCAATGCCCGACATTTTCTGATGGTGGGCCTGCGCTCGAAGCGAGCTGGTCCCACCCTACGTCACTGCATGCCCGACTATTGAGGCATCGCCGCGATGATCTTTTCCCGTACGGTCTGCGGATCAGCTCCTTTCACTTCGCGCATGACCTGGCCAATCAGGGCACCGATCGCATTCTGCTTACCGGCCTTAAAATCTGCGATCGCCTTGGCGTTTCGGCCGAGAACTGCCGTAATCGCGGCGTCAATTGCCCCGGTGTCTTCGACGATTGCCAGGCCTTTGTCGGCGATGATTTCATCGATCCGGGCGGAACTCGGGACATTCGACGTTTCGTCAGATTCTGTCAGCATAACCGAAAAAACTTCACGAGCCGATTTGATCGTAATCTGCTTGCGATTGATGCGTTCCAGAATTGTTCCCAGCACGTCAGGACGAATCGCAAATGCACTGATTGATTGTTGACGCTGTTTTATTTCACGCAACACGTCCTGCGTGATCCAGTTCGCAGCCTGCTTGCCGTCTCCGCACGCCTTGGCGACCGTTTCGTAATAGTCCGCGAAGTCCCGCCCTTGATCGACGATCACCGCCGCATCGTACGGGGTCAACTGGTATTCCGTCAGGAATCGCTGTCGACGCGGAGCAGGGGGCTCGCACATTTCACTGCGAATTGCGGCCAGTTGTTCGTCGCTGATGATCACCGGGACAAGATCAGGGTATGGAAAATAGCGATAATCGGCCGCCTCTTCCTTTTCTCGCAAAACATACGTCACGCCTCGATTCGGATCGTAGCCTCGAGTTGCCTTGTGACCTCCCTTGTCTCCCAGCTTGATGCCAGACTGCTGGAACCAGTCCCACTGTCGCTGAACTTCGAATTCAATCGCCTGTTCGGTGAACCGGAAGCTGTTCAAGTTTTTCACTTCAACGATCGGCGTCGGGACTTTTGAACCATCCGGCTGGTGAATGTGCAGATTGACATTC
>CAIWEX010001101.1 GCA_903911795.1 uncultured Schlesneria sp. | reverse complement strand
CGCAGCCGGTTCGATTTCGCCTGCAATTGCGAATCGAATTCGATGTTCGAATCATGTTCGCCGTCGGATTCACCAATGTCGCTGCGCCACAATTCGTCGATCAAATTTCCCAGATCGGTTTGTAATTGCGTGGCGTGGTCCATCCAGTGACGGAGCGATTCCGTTTGAGAAGTTCGCGCGGCCTTGGCTTCTTTCGATTCACCCTTCAACATCTGCTCACGCTCAACAGCCAGCGTTGCCGCCATCTGCCAGAGTTGGGCCATCATGCGCAGGAACTTCAGACGCGGGTCCAGTCGCTTTTCCAGACGCTCGAATTCGGTATCACCATCGAGACGTGATCGCTCATCCATGATCGGGCCTTCCTGCCCGTCATCAGTGCTGTCACGGTAGACGACCTCGTCATATGCTGCGCTGAAGAGTTCATCTTCGTCGTCAGAATCGGCTTCCACTTCTGCAGGCTCTGCAGACTCATTTTTGCCGGAACTGGCTGGCCAGGAATCTCGTGAAGTTTCTTCGACGATGACTCCCTGGCGAAAGATTGGCGATTGCCAAAGTTCGCCAGCGTTAGCTTCGAGGTAGTCGAACATGCGGCGGACCAGTGGCCAAGGATCATCTTTCGACGTCGTCCCATCTTCGACAACGAGTCCCATCCACCAGAGCAGCAGATCTTCGAATGACTGGTGCCCCGCTTCCAAGCCGACAGAATCATGCTGGCTCAGCCACTGCATCAGCAGTCCGAGTGCTGCCACTCGATCTCGTCGTTCCAGGAGTGCTGAGACAACTTGAGCGTACGCCTTCGACGACTGAAACTGGTCAACGTGTGATCGCCAGAACGAAATGTCACCGGTGGCCTCGCCCGCTTCACGCCATTCCGCCAGTGCACGGGCGACATGCGAGGCGGAATCGAGTTGCTCATGAGCCGCAACGCGAGGCAGGTCTTCGACCGTGACCGTTCCGAATCGATCCCAGAACTGAGCGAGGTTTTCATAGCGCGCTGAAATCCGGCTGGCGATAGCCTTGTCGCCGCGTGCTGCCGCTTCTTCCAAGGCACGCGAATAGGCGTCCAGCAGAGATTCCATGATGTGGTACAGCATTTCGACACGCTGGTCGGGAACGCTGTCTTCACGAGATGAAAACAATGGGAACAGCCCCTGGAAACCGAGCACATTCCACGGGTCAACGAGCGCACCGCATTCAATACCACGGTGCAGATAGTCTTCAGCCTCTTCGAGCAGTCGCGTCGTTTCTTCGAGCTTCCCCTGTTCAACGATCCGCCGAGCGGTATGAGCGCGACACAGGACTTCACATTCGAAACGAGCCGACGCACAGGGGATCACCGAAGCCTGGCGGAGGCTGGCTTCGGCATAGCCCATCCGAGCAAACAGGTACGCCAACTGTCGACGCTGGACTTGCTGTGCCCCGTACTGGGCCAGGAACATGTTCAGCGCCTGGCGAACGTGTCCAAACGGCTGGCGAGTCAATTTGGTGTGGCGAGCCAACCGCTTGGCACGTGCCCCGGACGCGGTCTGGACAAGCCGGGTATAGAATTCGTCCCGCTGTCGCGCGACTCGCGGCAACAATGATGACAGTGTCACGTTCGAGTCGTGGCATTCCGGACCGTATCCGCTGATGGACGAAGCCATCAAAATCGTCCCGCACAGGACGGCCGCGATATCAAAGAGAACTTCGTCGGGATCGACTCGTTTCTGCTTCGCGGCCCAGTCCAGCAGTGCGTCGAGAATCATCTTGCGGACGACAAACCGGCGATATCGTCCCTTGATGTCAATCTGATGCGGGTCCCATTCACCAAACAGGTAGTTGGTCCGCTTGTTCGCAGGGTGAATATGATCGTGGGCACGCTGGTCAACCGCCAGTTCGTCCATCATGTCTAGATCGAAATAGGCATCGGCCAGGACCTGAGGTGGCATTTGTCGTAACAGCTCGATCGCTCGTTCGACGACGGCGCGATACGGACCATTCGCGACGCCGGCCCCGCGCAGGTAAAGCGGCATCGGCCGAAAACGTTCGTGGGAATACAAGTCCATCCGCCGGCCATTTTCCAGAACGGCGATCGGACGATATCCCGCAAAGTCATTCAGCCGACGCAAGACACCGGCGATGATCCGATCAACTTCGTCCCATGGCCCCCCCTGCTCAAGGACCGCTTCGAAGACTTTGGCCAAGAAAAATGGGTGCTGGAAATCCTCGTCTTTGAGGTGGAACAACAGATCCCGATGATGTTCGCGGTAGGCTGGGAGTGCTCGATCAAACGTGAGCGCAATCACCTGCTCGGCCTGCGAACAATCTGTGAACGCTGGCGACGACTGATGCAAGTCGGCCAATACGGTTCGTAATGTCTCGGCAACCTGTTTCCAGGGAACACCGGCCAGAAGTTCGTTGATATTTCGTTCGAACTTCGGGTCAGACCGACCTCCCGAAAAATTCAGATAGCCCAGCACTTCCGTGGCAATCGCTGCATCTTGCGTGCGAATCTTCAAAATACCAATCCCCGATTCCCGCGAATCTATTTGAAATTCCGGCCCTCAGACTCGCTCCCGGCCCGATCAGCCGTTGTTACTACAGGATACGGAACTCAGTTCAGGGTTCGCAAATCATCATTTCCTGAGTTTCAGCATTATTGGAACTCTGGCCAACTTTCAACTGCCGCAGTTTCACTCAACTTGGGTGTCGAGTTTGACGATTCTACCGAATGGGCCGCCTGAATCGACGGTATCGCCCGAGTTATTTTACCCAAACTTCCAAGAAAATTCGCCAAGCCGCCTTGGCAGCCTGGTTTGACGTTTGCGATTCCGACTCGCAGATTTTCGCCGATCGGATCAAAGTTTACCGAGGAATCAGCTCGTATGACGAAACCGAAGTCCGCACCGAATGTGAGAATCGTTGATCGAGTCATCAACGGGATCGTGACATCCGCATGGCTGTGGGGGACTGCGGTCACGTTTGCATTCTATGCAGGCCTCCCGTTCTTTCCGATCTATCAGGAGTCCATCTCTCGATATTTCACGGCGCACTGGATCGAGTACGCGACGACCGGGCTGTTTTTTATTGGGATTGCCACGCTGGTGATGAAGGCGACGCGAATCCCGGCCGAGCGAGGGGCATTGGCAGCGGATCTACTGGACGGACTGAAACTCGACACAAGCCTGGACGCCGTTGAGACGGCACGGGGTATAAACGAACACCTCGATCTGGTCGCTCGCCGCTGTGAAGAATCAATACTTGTGCGGCGTATTCGCGACGTGATCGACTACGTCGTCGGTCGTCGCTCGGCCGACGGACTGGAAGGACACCTGAACTACCTTTCTGATCTGGCATCGGGACGACTGCATGATGGATATGCACTGATCCGAACGATCACCTGGGCCGTGCCGATTCTCGGCTTCCTGGGGACCGTGATCGGGATCACAATGGCAATTGCGAACATTACTCCCGATCAACTGGAATCCTCGTTGCCCGAGGTGACCGCTGGACTTGCCGTTGCGTTCGATACGACAGCCTTGTCGCTGGCACTCTCAATGATTCTGGTGTTTGGAACGTTTGTGATCGAACGTGCAGAACAGCAGACGCTGGATGAAATCGAAGATGTGGGCGTCAAGCAACTGATTTGCCTCTTCCCGGCTGCAGGGACACCAACCGGTCCATTGGTCAATGCCGAGGCAGAAGCAGCCTCGCAACTGCTGACTCGTACCGAAGGGATGATCAACTGGCAGATGGACCTGTGGCAAACTTCATTGGAATCTTTGCGAGATCGTTGGACATCGACGTTGGCACGTCAGCAGGAAGTACTCGATCAGGCCTTCCAGTCGGGACTAACGACTGCTCTGTCTGATCATGCGGAACAACTGTCCGCAGCACGTACGGAATTCGTGACGGCGTTTGAGACCTCCTCCGCGACAATTGCCCGGCAGGTGGCCGAATCACAGGCCGCGCTGGTCGAACAGCAGGAGCGGAGTGCCGCACTGATCTCTCAGACCTGGCAATCGTTCCACGCAGATCTGTCGGAAGCCCGCGATGGCCAGACCTTGGCAATGACACAACTGACCGAATCATTGACCGGAGCAGCGATGGGGTGGAGTGATCGCCTGGAAAATGCCACGCTCGCGATGACGGATCAGTTGCGCGAACTTCGCGAACAGGGCCTGATGCTCCTGAAGATCACCGAAGGAGAATCCGAACTGGTACGACTCGAAGAACGTCTGGCACAAAACCTGGATTCTGTACGAGTCGCCGATTCGCTGGAAGAAACGTTGCTCAACTTGAACGCCGCCGTGAACCTGATGACCTCGCGAGTCAAAGGAAAAGCCGCCTGATATCTGCACATCGAGAACAGACATTCTCGATCGATCGTAGCGATTTCCGATGTGTTTTCCCCAGTGACGCCCCTTCATTATGGCTCGACCCAGAAGTTCACAGTCCGTGGCGCTGTTCCCGTTTCTGGCGGTCCTCGTCTGTACCATGGGTTCGTTGATTTTTCTGCTGCTGGTAACGACACGGATGATTCGTGATCGCGTGACGACATCGTCGACAGCACAAGTGGCATCGCCGCCTCAATTGCCCCTGTTGAGTGTCGAGTCACCGCTAGAGCCCGAATCCACGGAAGACGTTGCCCCGCAATGGTCGCCCATCGAAATCCCTGCCGAATCCGCGGAAGCCGAATCACCCGCTGATCCACCACTTGACGTTCGCGCGGTCGCCCTCGAGCAACGAGAGCGCGAATTGGCCGCGCTTGCGGCACGCTGGCAGGATCGAGTCGCCAGCCTGAATGAAGCCCGCGAGGAACGTGCTCGACTCCGTTCCCAACGCCAGCAATTAGAGGCCGCAGCCTCCAAGCGACTCGCAGCGATGCAGGCCGAACTGAAGGAAATGGAAGTCAAACTCGGAAACATGACTGGCGAGATTTCCGCATCGTCAATGGGTACGGGAACGGCTCGCGAACGGATTGAACTTGAAACTCAGATCAAGGAACTCAAAAAGCGATTGCGAGCGGCTCAGCAGGCGGACGCCAACGACAACAGCAAGTTTGAGGTTGTGCCGTTTGATGTCGTGTCAGGGACATCTCGACGTCCGATTCTGATTGAATGTACTTCGACCGGGATTCGATTCATCCCGGAAGACGTCACGATCACGAAAGAGGATCTCGCGGGTTTCAATCCGCACGTCAATCCATTACTCGTCGGCGCTAATGCGTTGTCGAACTACTGGACCGCCTGGAATATTCGGCAGCCGAACCCTGCCCGTCAGCCAGAGCCATACGTGCTGCTGCTGGTCCGACCGAGCGGAACGGTGGCCTATTACGTCGCCATGAATCTGCTGCGGGATCTTAAACAGCCACACGGCTATGAATTGATTGCTGAAGATACCGAACTGCAAATGCCAGAAGTCGATGCCGGCGCGAAGGCGGCCTGTGAGACGGCTGTCAAGAAGCTGATTGGCGAACGGGACCAGATGCTGCGCTCGGCCGGATTGATGCCGGGATCTGGTGGCGGAGGACGGGGCACACGAATGGTTTCTGCTGGTGGACGACCGGGAAGTGGAGATCCGTTTGCGGCCCAAGGGGCAGCACCTGCAGGCGGTGCCAAAGGATCGACAGCAAATGGATCCGATACAGACCAATTCGAATTGACTGACATCATGAATAAGGAAGATGCGGGGGGACGAAGCTGGGAACGGGTTGAAAACTTTGAAGGATCGCCACGTCGCAATTCCCCAGGAGGTCAGGTCAAACCGGGGGCGGTCGGTCGGCCAGCAGGTCCAGCAGGCAATTCGCGGACTGGGACCGGGGTGGGAGCAGGTAATTCCTCGGGGCGACTGGCAGTTGCCGCTGGCGGAACGATGGTCGATGACACGATGGGATCTCCTCAAGAAGGAACTTCACCACAAGGGACATCCAAAGAGCGAACCCCGTCACAAGGGCGTCCGGCCAAGCCAGGCACAGTTCCCGGTTCCAGCGGGTCTTCCAGCGATTCCGGAATTGAATCACTCGATGGTTCGGAACAAGGCGAAGACTCTGAAGGTGACGGTCAACAGCAGCCTGGAAAGAATTCTCGCCCTGACACCGGGCTGGGATCTTCTGGAAAACCACACATTCCCGTGGAAGATCAGCGAGGAAAGAAACGCAAGTCGACTGACCGTGAAGCCCCCACCGAACCTGAACAGCTAGCTCATCGCCATTGGGGACTTTCAGATCCCGGTGCCGCGATCGGACTGGAACGCGAAGTTCGCATCGACATCGAACCCAAACGCTATGTCATTGGTCGCAAGCACAGCGTAGCAATCGAAGAGACCGACGGTCGCGAGGACTCGTTTGCCAAAATTGTTACGGTCCTGGATCTGCAAGCCCGCGACTGGGGTAAGCCACCACAGGGATTCTTCTGGAAACCGAGCTTGCGGTTCGTGATTGCCGATGGAGGCGATGCGAATTACGAACGAGTTCATTCGCTCCTCGAACGCGCCGGACTGACGAGCACTCGTGAATATGCGGTTGAGTACTCGAACCAGCAGTCAGAAAAGCCCAAGGCCGTCGAGCACACTCCCGTGAAGGCACCGTCCCCCGCACCTGCTCCTGCAAAACCACAACGCCGACTCTTTCGGGGGATTCTCAAGTGAGCCGTCGACGTGAATTTGAAATCATGTTCGGATCGGATTCGTTCCTGGATGTCGTCGCGAATATCGTCGGCATCCTGATCATTCTGATCGTGATCGCTGGCGTCCGCGTCAGCCAGGCCCCTCCGAAACCGAAAACGACTCCCGCAATCAGTATCCCGGACCTGGAAGCAAAGCCGGTCCCGCCGATCCCGGCAGCACCAGAGATTCCATTCGAGGCCACAGCGGAAGTCCCCGAGCCAATCATGGCTGAAGTGACTCCTGAACTGGAACCTGACGCGACGATCGAACCACTCCCGCCGCTGCTTCCGCCACCGGAACTGGTGGCACAGGTTCAGGACCTGGAAAAAGAAGTTGCCGCGATTACGGAAGAGTCCCGAAGAATCGGCGATTCGCTCGCAAAAAGTAATCAGCAACAGTCAGACTTGGACCTGCGTCTGCAAACCGCTCGCAGTCTGCTGGAGGAACGTCAGAATCAATTACAGGCATCTGCGGCGAAAGCGGCCCAGGGGAAGATGGATCTGGAATTGACGCGTCAGGCGCTGGCACGACTGCTGGCTCAAGTGAAGGAACTCGAATCGAAGTCTCCACCCGTCGAGAAACTGCAACACCGGATCACGCCTGTCAGCCGGACTGTAATGGGCCGGGAACTTCACTTTCGTCTGGAAAAGAACCGCGTCGCAGAAGTGCCGATCGAAGCACTTGTCGAGCGACTGAAAGAGCATATCGAACGACGCAAGGACTGGATCATCAAGACACGCCAGCACAAGGGGCAGGTCGGTCCCATCAACGGCTTCAATCTCGAATACATCATTGGAGTCGACAATATCACCGGACTGGAAGAACTGCGGGGGATTGGCGGCTATCGAATGAGCATGCGTTACTGGGAGATTCACCCCGAAGAAAATCTTCGCGGCGAACCGGGCGATGTCGCGCTTTCGCAGGGGTCAAAGTTCTATCAGGCACTGGTCAGTGCCGGCAACGACACGACGTTGACCTTCTGGGTCTATCCAGATAGCTATGAGCTGTATCGGAAACTGCAGGTCTTCGCCCACGAACAGGGATTCCCCGTGGCTGGTCGTCCATTACCAGCGGGAGTGGCGATTTCGGGGTCTCCCAACGGTACGAAATCAGCCAGCCAGTAGCTGGAAATTTGTCCCAGCATAGCAAGACGTCAAATCGGCTCTGAACCGCATTTCACGTTCCTTGCTGCTCATCCTCCTCGTACTGGATCAGGACTTCCACCACATCTTCGGGAATGTCGGTGAAATCGCCACGATGGATCAGTGCAAACGCAGCCCACGACATTCCTCTGCTTGACCCACATCGTATCGCGTGTATCAGATACGGTAATGCTTTGGGACCAATCTCTACGAGGGCAAACGCGGCCCACATATTCGATCGCCAGTTTGTTCTGTGTTCGCCCAGGAGCTTTAAAAGAGCCGGAATTGCTGGTTCCGCATTGGTCCCGTGTTCTTTCAGCCGTTGTGCTGCCGAGGTGCGAATTCCGTGTCCGTGCTTGTTTCCGGCAACCACGGCCGCCAAGCCGCGGACGGTACCTAATTCGACAAGTACCCGAGCCGCCATGCGCCGCACAGACTCAGATTCATCCAGCAGTGCTGCGATGAGCGAGTCTTCACAATCCAACTGTCGTTCCAGCCCGGCCTTGACCATCGCCAGGATACGAATCGCTTTGTTTGCATCAGCACAAATCAACACAGGCAGTGACTCGCTGGACGCTCCCGCGCTAGCCAAATCCGCACTGACTGCGGCGACAGGATCTCCCTTGAAGTCAGCGAAATTATTACGTTGATGTTCACTCCACTGATAGAGAAGTGCCTTTAACGCGAGTTCCGCTTGTGATCCGAAAAGCCATGTTCGAAGTCGGGAAAACATCCTGTACCTGGCTTGTTAATCGCCGCTTATGAAAAGAGGAGACGCTGTTGACATCAAACGTACGTGAAACATGACGTATCGCGATAAACAAGTCGTTCAGATGGGTTGGTTACAGAACATTTCGCGGATTGGCTCATCACCGGACAACACCGGAATGGGTCTGCCAACGGCGCAAAATCTGCCAGCCACGTAACCGGCTATTTGATCCAGCGACCTTCGTAGTATGGCGTGAAATCGGCAAACTTCTGAAATCCGTCGTTTCCGCCGCGGATCAACATGGCGTTCTTGTACAGCCGCAGGGTATAGCCGCGACGCTCATCAAACAGTTCCACGAAATCAAAATTTCGCCGGACTTCTTTGAATTGCAGAAACACCTTGCCGGCCTTGTCGAGTTCGACCCAATAATCTTCGCCTTTGTCAACGTACCGGCAAAGCCCTTCGGTATGCTCCCAGATGAGTCGGTGCGTCTGATCGAGTGGGGCATGCTGACTCTCAATTTGAAGAGACATCGGTCCTCCGCTGGCACTCAATGTTGCAGCAAGCATTCCGATAATGGTTACACCGAAGATGTTTCGCATGATGTTCCTTTCGGAAACGAGTCGCTGAAACGTCCAGAATCCCTCAATGGTGCTCTCGCTGAAAATCGTTGGTTTCAGTCCGAAAGTATCCCACAGACCACGGACGTTCAATTCCTCTTATCTTCATTCCGGGGAATTCTCCAAAGTTTGGGGCACCGAAACACCAAATACCGAACGCGTTGCGGGGGGCCGCGAACCTCTCCGTCACAATTCGACTCCTGCATTTGAGTCCGTTCATAGGAAGTCGCTGGTTGACGCTGTGGGCGACAGTCCGTATAAACCGATGGCTTCGCCCCGAAGTCAGTGGCGTGCCAATACTTTGGTTTGTTTGAGGATTGCCTGAAGCCATGCTTTCGATTCGCCTGCCGGACGGTTCCGTTGTCGAGCATCCAGAACACGCAACTGCGATGGATGTCGCTCAAGCCATCAGCCCGCGGCTCGCCGCCGCCGCCGTGGGGGCCGTCGTCGCCGGAACGACTGTCGATCTGATGCGACCGCTCGCCGAAGTCACCATCGAACGGCCGATTCCCGTTCAACTGCTCACCGAAAAAGACCCGCAGTCGCTCGGAATCCTGCGTCATTCCTGTGCCCATATCATGGCTCGTGCCGTCATGCGGCTGTGGCCCGGAGTCGAACTGGCGTTCGGTCCGACCACCGGACATGGGTACTACTACGATATCGCGTGCGATCACAAGATCAGCGAAGACGACTTCCCGCGGATCGAAGCAGAAATGCAGAAGATCGTCGAAGCTGCAGAACCCTTCGAACGCTTTATCTGCGACCGTGACGAAGCTCTGCAACTGGTCGATGGCATGTCGCAAAAGCTGAAGGTCGAACATATTCAGACCGGACTGGCGTCGCATCCGACTGTCAGTTTTTATCGCCAGGGCGAATTTGTCGACCTGTGTCGAGGCCCACATATTCCTGATGCCAAGCGAGTCAAGGCGTTTAAGCTTTTGTCGATTGCAGGAGCCTATTGGAAGGGTGACGCCAGCGGCAAACAGTTGCAGCGACTTTATGGAACTGCCTGGTTCTCACAAAAAGATCTGGATGCCTATCTGGATCAGGTCAATGAAGCCAAGCGTCGCGATCACCGTGTCCTTGGAAAGCAATTGGGTCTGTTCACCATCAGCCAGGAAGTCGGACAAGGTCTTTGCCTGTGGTTGCCCAAGGGAGCGACCATCCGATCGATTCTGGAAGACTTCATCAAGAAGGAATTGGTCGCTCGCGGATACCAGCCGGTCTATTCCCCGCACATCGGCCGGGTCGAAATGTACGAGACCAGCGGTCACTTCCCGTACTACCGCGATTCGCAGTTCGCACCGTTGTTCGGACACGATGGTGGACAACTGGTCGACTTCTGGATTCGTAAGCTGCGCGAAAATGACCTGGGTTCTGAACAGGAAGCTCATCTGCTGGCCAGTGCGCAGTTGACCGGTGCTGATCTGTCGAACTTCCCGGTCACAGGCTCAAACGAGCAGAAGATTGAAATCCTGCGGACCTGGGAAAAGCAGCAGGAACGCTATCTGCTCAAGCCGATGAACTGCCCGCATCACGTGCAGATTTATAAGGCTCAGCAACGCAGCTACCGAGATCTGCCGGTCCGGTTGGCAGAATTCGGAACCGTTTACCGTCATGAACAATCGGGTGAATTGAACGGCATGTTGCGCGTCCGAGGATTGACTCAGGACGATGCACACCTGTTCGTCACTCCTGATCAGGTGACCGAAGAATTCAAGCAGACCATTGAACTCGTTAAGTTCGTTCTCGGTGCCGTTGGCCTGAATGACTATCGAGTGCAGTTGTCCTGCCGCGATTCGAAGAACAAAGACAAATACGTTGGTTCGGATGAAGGGTGGGAGAACGCCCAGAATTCGTTGCGACAGGTGCTGCAGGACATGCAGATGACCTTCGTTGAATGTGAAGGAGAAGCGGCGTTTTACGGTCCGAAGACCGACTTCATGGTCCGCGACTGTATTGGCCGTGAATGGCAACTGGGAACCGTGCAACTGGACTTCAACCTGCCCGAACGATTCCAGTTGGAATACGTCGGTGCAGACAACCAGACTCACCGTCCGGTGATGATTCACCGTGCACCGTTCGGTTCGATGGAACGGTTTACCGGGATGTTGATTGAGCACTTCGCCGGAGCGTTCCCGTTGTGGCTGGCTCCAGAACAAGTCCGCGTGATGTCGATCAGTGACAAGTTTGAAGGTTACGCGAAGCAGGTGGAAGCTCGCTTCCGCGCCGCAGGGTTCCGCGTGGCAACGGACTTGCGAGGGACCAAGATCAACGCCAAGGTTCGTGATGCCCAGGTGGAACTGATTCCGTACATGGCTGTCGTCGGCGGGAAAGATCAGGAGAACAGAACCGTCAGCCTGCGTGACCGGATCGATGGTGATCTGGGAGCAATGTCGATCGACGAAGCAATCGCCAAACTGCTGCAGGAAGTGAACGAACGTCGGATTCGACAGGTCAGCGAAAAGAAGTTCCAGCAGTTCGACGACGCAGGTGGTGAAGCGAACGAGTATTAATCGTCCGATCGGCAACCTCACCTAGCGGGTGAGGTTGCTGTTCCGGCGAATCACAGCCCGATTCCAAAGGCCATTTCAAACGTCACCGATTATTCATTGCTGGTCGGGGGAATGACTTCATTCTGCAAATCTTGTTGAATTGTTTCAATCAGGCCATTCCACATTATTCTATAAATATCAATAAATGTCGCCTCATGATTGTGGTGAACGCCCAAATTCTCCGTTTCCTGTGTGGGCGCTAATGTGAGCTTGTAACCCGATTTCTTCAGGTCGGGTCTGAAAACATCATCGGCAATTTGAGCTGGGTTAATCTGGATGTTGTCGAACTTATAGACAGTTTCCATATTTCCGGACGCGTCAAAGAACTTGACTGCGGTTGGGACTCCCAATGATTTGTCGAGAAGAACAAATGCTTTGCTGTAAAACCAATTCG
>CAIWEX010001100.1 GCA_903911795.1 uncultured Schlesneria sp. | reverse complement strand
TCCGGGTTCTTCCCGCAGAAGCGGTTTGCGGGTGGTCGATCAGAAATGATGGCTCACCTACGAGATTCTCAAAACCGATGCACGAATGCTTTCAATCGCCTGAAGCCCTGAGTCGGTACTATGTTTTCCGCAGCCTTGGCCGCACGGTTTGGTCGTTGCTTCCCATTGTGGATTGCGGGGGCGGTGTTTCTGTTGGGAAGCCCATTTGCTGAGGCGAGTTGCGGAGACTATCTGCATCCGTCACATCCGGTTGCCAAATCCCAGATGTCGCACACGTTGCCACTCACTCATCTGCCAGCATGCCCGTGCCGTGGACCGGAATGCCAGCAGATCCCGGATGTTCCGCTTCCACAGCTACCTGTGGCATTGCAATCAACAAGCGTCGATCGGTTGCTGATGCAGGTTGTACCCATTCCGCAGGTATCGTCGGATCGATGGAACTGGCGGGCAGGAAACACAAAATTCCTCGCTGAGGATCATCGTATCGGCCTGGATCGCCCACCCCGATCCCGCCGGTTTTCAATGGCATCGTCGTTACAGGACGCACCGTTCGTTTGAATGGAAATCTCTGACAACACGATGCGGCCCCAGATCAACGCTGCGGCGATTTGCCATGGGGAGACCTGCGGTCGGGTGTTTCGGCGGGGTCAGGAGACCCGCGCCGAACATCGCTCAGATCGCTGGTCATGAGACCCGCGTCACAGTCCTGCAAAATTGCTGAATGCTGATCGCTGACAGCTATTCGCCAAATCCTCGGGTGGAGTCGATTCATGTCCAATGCCGTTCCGGCGTCCGTCCCACCGCAGCGTCGAACTTATGTTCCTGCCGTGGGGCCGCGTCTGCGTGTTTTGATGTGGTTAGTCTTTTTTCTTGTTGCCCTCCTCGGTGCAAACTCTGTCTATCTGGGAGCTGTGACGTTCCTCGGCTGGAAAACCGGTCGGACGTACGAGAACTGGTTCTCGATCCTGATGTTCGCTGGACATCTGGCTCTCGGACTGCTGCTGGTCGTTCCATTCGTGGTGTTTCTCGGCATCCATCTGCTGAACACGCGACTGAGAAAAAACAAACGGGCGATTCGTGTTGGCTACGCGTTGCTCGTAGCCTCAATCGCGGTACTCGTGACCGGCGTATTGCTGATGCGAGTTGAATTGGGGACATCGGCACTGGTGATCAAGAATCAGGCGACTCGATCGTTAATCTATTGGGCTCACATTGCTGCACCGTTGTCGTGCCTGTGGCTGTACTGGCTACATCGGCTGGCGGGTCCCAAAATCAAATGGAGGATTGGTGCTGGCTACCTGGCCGCGACGGGGCTTGCAGGAGGTGGCATGATCCTGATGCATAATCAGGACCCGCGCAATTGGAATCAGGCGGGGCCGAAAGAAGGGGAGAAGTATTTTTCCCCTTCACTGGCCCGAACGGCGACAGGAAACTTCATTCCCGCCGAAGCCCTGATGAACGACGACTACTGCCTGAAGTGCCATGCAGATGCGTACAAAGGCTGGTTCCACAGTTCGCACCATTTCAGCTCGTT
>CAIWEX010001099.1 GCA_903911795.1 uncultured Schlesneria sp. | reverse complement strand
CGGAACTCGGCAACCTTGTTCAAGGTTTCCTGTCCATCGTGAGCCATCTCAATCTCAAATGGCTCGTCCGCCAGATAGGCGTCAAGCAATTCGCAGTTCTGCAGATTGTCGTCTGCAATCAGGATACGGGAAGGGGCAGTCATTGACGGAGATCCGTTAGTCTCGAATGAAATTCCATTACGGTCAGTCGCTCTAGAATATCTTACCGTCTGCACCCACAACCGGGAACAGTGGACGATTGATTCACAAAGCTGTCTCGCCTCGGGCGACTTTTTGAGTGAAAACTGGCACAAGATCCGCGCCGTTCTCCTGACCTGGTATCAACTTCGGTGCAGGCGCTGCCGAAATTGTGTCTTCCAAGGTGGCCTTCATCGCTCCGCGTGAAGTTAGCCGATCGCATCTCAGACGAATTTGTCATGTCGTCGTCAACCGAAAATTGTGCAGGCAGTCCTCGCGACAGTATTTATGGAATGTCAGTCGTGGTAATGACCAAACTGGAAACGGCTAACTTCACGCGGAGCGAGGAAGGCCACTTTGGAAGACCGGTTCGTCGCGTAATCTCGATAGAATTCGAAACACCACCAGACATCAATCTGGTTTGATCCAAGTCGCGCCGACAATTTTTCCGTGGCGCTGATGGCCGGACGAATCCTTGAGGACATCTCCAGCTCCTTCGTCAAACTGGTAGAGAATCAACGTCGATTCATCCGTCTGAACCGTTTCAGCGGGGACAAACTCTTTTGTGTAACGCGCATTGCTTGAGAGGCGAAATTGTTCGATGACGCCTCGGAAAAACCGGTCAGGAGTCTTTCCATCTCGGCCAACTGCGGCCCCCAGGAAGAAGCTCTCGATTTCCGAGGGTCGAACGGCAGGATCTTTCGGTTTACTGCCGTCGACGACCGCCCCCCCAATTCGTTTGGGTTGTCCATCCACATAGAGACGTACCTCGTCGCCATCCCGAACAAAAGCCGCATGGTGACGAGTGGAATAGAGGTCGAATCGCCCACCGTCCATGGGGAAGTTATTGACGATTGTACGAGTTTGATTGTCGTCTCCAGCACTGAATAACCAGCCTGAATTCGACTGATCGATGTAGAATTGATACGCCGTTTTCGTCTTGAGATTCACCCCGGACCAGACCGCCTGAAACGCCGATTCAGGATCATTCCCGGCGACATCAGACTTCTGTTCAACGGTGAACCAGGCTTCGACTGTTAACGGCCCTTTCGCGTCGATATCGACGACAGGTATCTCGACCCGGCTACTGATACCGTCGAATTGCAGGCCGTGAAGTTCTGGAATCAGATTACGATTGGCCGCAGTGGGTTGGATGGTCTTGCCTTCCCATTTAATTTCACACCAGGGGATTGAAACCGCCAGTTTCTTGATACCCGCCTCTGTCACCTTGGTCCCATTCAGGTGGACACCGACTAGAAACCGAGACTTGGCAAGTTGCTCAAGTCCCGTGTCGGTCATGTCGGTTCCACCGAGATGCAGGAAGGCAATATTTCGAGACTTCGCGAGATGTTTCAGTCCCTCGCCACTGACGTGTTGAGCGCCGAAAACACTGAGGTTTTCAATTCGCTTCATGTTTCGCAGATGAAACAAACCCGCATCTGTAATTTTGATGCACCCGTTCAGACCGATCGCTGACAGCTTTTCACAACCCTTCAGGTTCTGAAGGGAATCATCATCCACACTCGCGCGGACTTCGAAGGCATTGAAGTCAAACGGAACAGTTGGCAGGTCTGACAATCTGCTGACGATTCGAGGCTCTCCATTCACCGTAATATGGACAAACCCTCCCGTGGACAAGACCCATGCAATGGCCCGTCGATTGTTGATCTCAATGGCGCGGCTTGAGGTCTTCCCGTCGACCCATTTCGCGCCGATGATTTTGCCGTGATGATTGTTGCCAGAAGCGTCCTTCAACTGGTCACCGCTCGCTTCCTCGAAATGATAAAGAGCGATTGTGGAGTCATCTTTCGGCAATTTGCCGTTCGGCGGGTTTGGCAGTCGGGTACGAACTCCATTTGAAATCCGTATCTGATCGATCGTCCCATGAAAACTCGATTTGGCATATCCGCCGATCGTCAGCACCGTGGGACCGGTGTTCGGTAACAACTCCATCTTCTGCATGACAGTCGGAATTCCGTTGACGAACATCGATGTCTTTTGCCCATCCCAGGCACAGGTCAGGATGACACGTTCGTTCGGACGGATCGGGTCGTGAGCGTTCGTTTGCCGTCCAGTGGAGTGCTTTCGGGCGAAGCCCCAGGAACGAAATTCCCATTCCGTGATGGCGAGTTCCTCAGTCATCTTCTCCGATGGCCAGATCAAGACGTTGGCAGCACCCGAACCGGTCGTTGAATCAGGGGTCAGCACAACTTCTATCGTGATGGGATCGGTCCCGTTCCATTTCAAAGAAGGAATTTCGACATATCCTCCGCCGTCAAATTCCAATGCAGGTCCCGTCAAAACAGAAACTTGTCGACTCGGTGAAAACTCGCCGTGGCTGGTACTGATCTGGCACCACGGCATGGCTGCGACGAGTTGTTTCACAGCATCTGCTGACAAGCGGGTTGCCTGAACATTCAGTGTTGCGATTTGATTGGCCCGGCTGAACGCTGGAATCGAAGCCTCGGTGATTGGCGTGGTGCCTATCGAGAGCCAGCTAATACTGGGCGATTTCAGCAGTTGTTCCAGACCACGATCGCCGATTAACGATTGATTCACATTGAGAGACTCCAGCGCGGGGAACGTCGCGAATTCGACCCCGCATGCGTCGTCAATATTCTGACAACCATCGAGGCCAATCACCCGCAGATCCGGCAACCGGGCCAGACTCTTCAAGCCGGCGCGGCCGATCTGCGAACGCATGATCCATAACCCTCCCAAGGACGCAATCTGTGCCACCGACTCTGCACACTGATCGTCGAATTTGGGACTTGATCCGAGATTGAAGTGGCTCAGCTTCTTGAGTTTTCGCAGAGACAACAGTCCCTCGGGAGTGACGGGAAGGCCGACAGCGTTGAGCGTCGTCAACTCAGGGAGTTGAGCAATCGTTTCAAAAGCACTT
>CAIWEX010001098.1 GCA_903911795.1 uncultured Schlesneria sp. | reverse complement strand
TTTGGCAACTTCCAACAGATCCTCATCGGTGGCACGAAATTCCAGGATACGAACGGTAACGGCGTCCGCAACGCTGGTGAGCAAGGCCTACCCGGGATCAAGATCTACCTGGATGCGAACAACAATGGCACACTCGATGCCGGGGAACGCTTTACCACGACCGACGCCAGCGGGAACTACAGCTTTGCGAACGTCGGCCCCGGGACATTCATTGTCCGCGAAGTGCTGCAGACAGGTTTTGTGCAAACCACCGCTAATCCAACCAACATCGTTACGAGCAGCGGCGCCAATGTCGGCGGCATAGACTTTGGCAACTTCCAACTCATCATCATCGGTGGGACGAAATTCCAGGATACGAACGGCAACGGTCTCCGGGACTCAGGTGAACCGGGTCTGCAAGGTTTTACGATCTACATTGATGCAAACAATAACCACGTGTTCGATGCGGGAGAACGCTCGACAACGACCAGTTCCAACGGCACATACAGCTTTGCGAATCTGGGACCGGGGACGTTTCGTGTCCGCGAGGTTCCGTTGAACAATTTCGTGAAGATGACAAATGACCCGGCGGCTATCGTCGCGACAAGCGGCGGCAATGCGACGGACATTCTCTTCGGAAACATGCCGGTTTCCAACCTGTTTACAGTCAGCAAGCTCGCAATGACCGGCCAGAATCTGACAAACTATCAGAATGGCAATTTCGGACGCCAAGCCACTTACGTCGCGAATCTGTACGAGACGCTGCTCGGCCACGCTCCCGATCTGAAAGGCTTGACGTACTACGTCCGGCTGCTGATGGCCGGTTACAGCCAAACCCAGGTCACGTCACTGTTCAAGACTGACAACCATCTGGCTGTATAGTGCTGCGACACGGTGATGCCAGCGGCTGGGTGGCGGGGTCTGACCAACGGGAAGGCCCCGAAAAGGAGGGCACGCTCAAACTTTCAGGGCCATCCGCTTCGCTCCTGACCCTGCCACCCCGCCGATAACCACTTGGCGGTGTAGAGCTGCGTCACTGTGACACCGACGATTACCTGCGGAATTCCAGCCCAAAGTTGATTCCTTGTGCCCAGAAATCCGTGTCGTGAAATGCGAACGCTGGCCTCGCCGGTCCAACAAGAGTCCCCGGCCCGGTTGGGGTGGGGAGTTGTGTCGGGTTGATGACGGGATCGATCTGATCGCCTGGCCGAACGACACTGCTCCAGTAGATCAACGTATATCCCACGTAGACCCGGACGTTGTCTGTCAATTGTCGGCCAATGTTCAGGCCGACCTCGGGCACGACAGAGAACTGGTCGCGACTGTAGCTGCCGATATTGGTTGGCAGTGCCAACACTCCACCGTTCTGAGTGACCGAAGTACCCGTTGAACTCGTAAAGACCGTCGATCCGTTAATGCGAACGACCTGGTGAGTGTCGCCAAGCGCCACTTTGCCCGATACGTTTGTAAACCAGGCTCCGCGGTACCATTCCCCGCGTGCGCCAATCTGACCACCGTAGAAATTGTTGCTGGTTTGAAAGCGGTCCGTCGCCATGATCGTCGCACCGGGATCGAACGGCGGAGCTGTCGCAGTCGGTAGAAACGTAATGTTCTCGGTGATGACCAGATTCTCGTTGAGATTGAGATATCGGAAGCCCCCGATCATATCGATGCGGTAACCCGATTGGTTGAAGTACCCCGCTTGACCATATCCCATTGGGCTACAACCTGTCTGACAACAACCTGTCGAACAGCAGTTGCTACAAGGGGTGCTGCAGCAAAGATTGTAGATGCCGTTCAACTGCGCTCCAAAAAGCTGGCTGCCGGACGAGACCAGTACGTTGCCGCTGGAAATGTCAGGGAACGAAATCTGTTGGCTGTCCTGCTGTCCGTTAATCGCATTCACAAACGGGCGAGCCAGGATGTTTGATCCGGGTGCACCATCCGCACTCGCGAAGAAATTATTCGAAGATCCATTCAGAAAGAAAAAGCTGCCTTCGACCCCCTTGGTTCGGCCGGAATCCAGCCAGGTTCCCATCGTGAAACCTCCGCCAAGACGTGTCCCGTAATCCTGGTTGCCGCCATACAGTGTGGTCGTCCCCGGACCAATCGCTCCCAGCGAAGCAAGAGTCCCCGAGGTCGCCAGCGGAGGTGTATTCCCCGGTTTGATCCCCCAGACCAGCAGATCCGCGCCCCCCCAGAATCGGTTTCCGTTACTCAGGTACGGAGACTGGCCGACAAGCGGTGGCGCTGTCCAGGTGTCTGGTGGCGGCGCTGGTTGATCGTTGGCAGCCGCCGGAGTCAATTCGGCCGATGCATACGTCAAAGGGGCAAAAGCGGATTCGGGTGTGGTCGCATTCACAACTGCAGAGGCAGGAACCGCGAAATCGTCGGCCCGGACGAAGGGCATTCCAGCGGAAGCAACCAAGGTGAATATGGCGCAGGCAAATACACGTCGAGTCATCTCGTTCCTCCCTGGGTCTCAACTGAAAGCCGATCCCTGCAATTCACCCACGCCTGTAAAAATGGCGTGGCACGCCAACTTGCGTTCGGAGGCACGTATAAAGCTTTTCGGTTGTTACAAAGGCATATGCCGCTTGATTGCGAGGAACTGGACAGAAGGTAGCCGGACAAAATTGAAAAATGCGCAGAACTGCTACAATCGCTACCGTCCGTCCGATTGGAAAACGTGTCGGCATAGTCTGCCGGTTTGCATCCAATCGAGTCTGCCATCTCATGAGTGCAATCGGTGGACAAAGCGAGAACGCTGCCCGGTTCGATCACGTTGCATGGCCGGAATCTGCGACAGCTCTCAGCTCGCGAGTGCGTTTCACGGAATCCTGTTGAAGTGAACGAGGGTCAGTAGCACCACCAGCACGAAGAAAGTACCGTAATCAGAGTCCAAGTCAGGTTCAATGGCTTGGGCGGTTCACTGCCAATTCTCCGGGATCTGGAAAATGTCGCTTCGAGTTTTAATGCCGATCGGTGATGCCACTGAAGTTATGGATACCTTGTACCCGTTCTTCCGACTTCCAGAGGATGGATTCGAGGTGGTTGTGGCAGGGCCGGAAGCGAGAAAATATCACGGAGTGATGCACGAGATCCCTCCCAACGACAGCATTCCCTGGGACATCACGCGCGAACAGCCTGCCTATCATGTTCAGGCGAAAATCGCGTTTCGCGATATCAATCCCAATGACTATGTCGGTCTGTTTCTTTCGGGAGGTCGAGCCCCCGAGTACATCCGGTACGACAAAGATCTGCTGGCTGTCACCAAGCACTTTTTTGACGCAGGCAAGCCGGTCTGCACCGTTTGCCACGGTGTCGAAATTGCCGCCGCCGCCGGTTGCCTGGCGGGGCGAACACTGACAACCGTTGCCAAGTGTGCTCTGGATATCACTCAATGGGGCGGCAGATACGTTGATCAACCCGTCGTCATTGACGAAAACCTGATCAGCGGGCGGACCTGGCACGACAACACGCCAATGATGCGTGAGTTCCTGAAACTGCTGAAGCGGTATGTGGGATAGGTATTAATGATTGATCGACGATTCGTGTACGTGATGGCGGCAGCGTTTGTGATCGCCACGTTGTGCGCTTGGCGCTCGATGTCCAATCGTTCGCAAGACTATGCCGATCAGGTTGCGGCAGCGGTCGTGCAGCGTCCGGCACCCGGCTTCGACGCACTCGACTCTGAAAACCATCTAGTCAGGCTAGGTGCGTTCCTTGGTCGGCATACCATCATTGTCATGTTCTTCGATGGCGAAGCAGGAGCAGATCAGGATCCCGATCTGCTGAGACTGCGTGAGCGATTTGGGGAACTGCAGGCTCGGTCAGTCAAAGTCGTGGCAGTCAGCAGTGCGATTCCGCAGAAGAATCGCGCTGCGATCGCTCGAGCGGGTGAGTTTCCCTTCCCGCTGGTTTCCGATTTCGATCCGCTTTCGCCAGAGGGACTGCTGCGTATCCACCGTCACTGGGGGCGAATTGACCCCGAGACCGGCAAGCCGCGAACCGGCGTATTTGTCGTAGATCGCAAGGGCCAACTTGCCTTCACTGTAGATGGACCGCGACCGTCGGCAAGTGTCGATGCGGCCATTGATAAGGCGATTTCCGGTACGTAGGCATCGGGGGTACGACGGACAATGTCAGATCAACCCACGAATTATGTTTAAATGACCGTGAGCGATTAATGACCGTGAGCGATTATGGTTGTTGCGACGGGAGAAGACAATCACGTGCCTTTTCTCTGCGTACTCCGCGCTCTCTGCGTTTCAAAAAATTGGTAAAAACGCAAAGTTCGAGGGCACGACTTGCCTTGCCGAGTTGTTCTTGAGTCTGAATTTCGCGTCTTCGATGGCACTTACCAAGAATGCGAAGAAGTAGAAACGCTGAGGACGCAGAGATAAGCAGTGTCTTCGCGGCGAACTCCTCCTTGACCTTCGAGCAAAATCGCGCACGGTCATTTAGCCTAGAGTTCCCAGCCTTTGCGATACTCCCGGGTCAGGAATGCATTCGCACTCGCATCATTGGTGATCTTCATTGCCGCCGCATCCCATTCGATCTTCTTGCCAGCACGAAGAGCAACGTTGCCGAGCAGCACGGTTTCGCTCAATCGTCCGGCATAGTCAAAGTTTGACATCGCGAGTTCCGGCTTCCCCTGCTTGATCGCGTTAGCAAACTCCAGGAAGTGGCCTGGCGACGCCTGGTACGCGGGCTTCTTGTAGTCCACAAATTCTGCGGTCGGAAGAATCATGTAGTCGCTGTGGTAATCATTCGCCGAGAAGATTCGCCCTTTGTCGCCAATTACCAGCGAACCGCTCGCTTTGTGCTTTTCGCCTAGCAGCAACTCTTCAGGAGGCTTTTTCCCGCCGTCGTACCAGTAGAGCGTACAAGGTCCGAATTTACCGCGAGGTCCAAACTCATACTTGATCGTGCAGCTCTTCGGATACGATTCGCGACGGGCGTCGCCGGTCCATTCGGCAGCGGGGTTCGCTTCAATCGAAATCGGATTGAAAAGTTCCAATGCCATGACGGCCATGTTCATCGTGTGGCAGGCCATGTCACCCAGAGCCCCCGTACCGAAGTCGATCCAACCCCGCCACTTGAATGGCTGATAGACCGAATGATAGGGACGCTCTTTCGCTGGTCCAAGAAACTGATCCCAGTGAATGTGCTTGGGACACTCCTGCATCTCGGCCGGCCGGACTCCACCCTGGTTCCAGATTGGCCGGTTCGTCCAGATGTGGACTTCTTTGACGCTGCCAATCCCTCCGGTGCGGATGATCTGCACGGCTTCGCGCAGGCCGCCTGATGCTGTTCCCTGGTTCCCCATCTGAGTACACAGCTTTTTCTCTGCCGCCAGTTCCCGCATCATTCGAGATTCCGCCACGGAATAGCTCAGCGGCTTCTGGCAGTAGCAATGCTTACCCAGCTTCATCGCGCGAACGGCTGCCGGAGCGTGCGTATGATCAGGGGTACTGACGGTGACCGCATCAATGCTGTCGCCCATTTCGTCAAACATCTTGCGGAAGTCAAAATATTTCTTCGCCTTAGGGAAACGAAGAGATGCTTTTTCGAGGACTTCATCGTCGATGTCACAGATCGCGACAATGTCGCCATGGCGCCCGGCATCGTCGCGATCGCTGGCTCCCTGTCCTTCAACCCCGATACAGGCAAAGCGGATCACCGAGTTTGCAGATTTTTCCTGAGTCCATGCCGTGGTTGAAGCTCCGATCCAGCACCCCGCAGACAGTGCAGACGACTGCTGGAGGAATTCACGACGCGTGGATCGGCGAATCATTTGACACTTCCTTTGCCAACAAGGGAGGAACCCCTTGACCGAACTCGAACTATCGCCCGGAACCGAAAATCACTCACAGGGAGAAGTACCGGACGTTTCATAGTAGCAGGGAATTCTGGAAGGTACAGCAAACTTCCAAAATCGACGTCCGTCGGAAACGAACGTTTTTCCATACGTCGAAGTCAGGCAAGCTGTTGGGCGCAATTTTCGGGGACCTGTTCATCTAAGACAGATCCGCCACAATTCACTGGCTACAAGTGCTACTTGACAACTTCGCTCAGGGTGGCAAACTTACTTCCCTCACACTTCTTGACGTTCGTTTTTACTCGATCAAGGTATTCCGATGTCGAGTTCTGAATCTGGCGATCTGGATCAAATCGATCTTGCCGCGATGTCCGTGAGTGATCTGTTGAAGCCGGACAATAGTTTGTCCGTTCGTCAGCATCGACTGTTTGCCGGGCGAACCGAAACCGACATCACAACAACGGCCAGCCAGGAAATTGAAGCCGCCAAAGCGGTATTGCCTGAAGTCACGAGCGCGTACGTTCCTTCGGGACGAACGACCTTCCTGGCGGTGACTTCGATGCTTCTGGCTTGCCCGTTCTTGCTGGTTGTCCTGTTATTGGTCTGCGGCGGACTTTGTTACGGTTACGAATTGCTCGGCGAGAAAATCGCCCAAGCGGGCGGGAACAAGGGGCCGCAATTGCTCGGCCTGCTCGGCATCGTCCTCGATTTCGTGATCATGTTCCTGTTGTGTTGGATTCCCCTGGTCGTCTTTGGCGGACTCAGCAAACTTTTCAAGAATCGCAATCCAACCATCGCCGCTGTCCTGGTTGGATTGACAACATTGCTTGCTGCAATCGTGTTGTTTGCACCCTTGTTTGACGGACATTCCGTGGCGCCGTCGGATATCACATTCTTATTCATTCCGATGAAATGGGTGATCATTGCGGTGGGGGGCTTGCTCAGTCCGCTGATCGCAGCAATCGTGGTGAGTACAAAAATCTCCGGCCAGAAATTCTGCGAAGTCGAAAAGGTCTATCTGAAACCAACGACCTACCACATCCCGTTCGACTTCGCGGAAAACGCAGCGGAACTTCTCAGGCGAAACGAACTCGTCTCACTGGCCCGCCTGCCGCGAGCGACCGCGAAAAAGCCCAAGCACGCGGTGCGGATCACACTCTGGTCGCACGAACTCGCCCACACCTCCTTCCTGGAACTTGAAGCCTGCTACGCAGTTCTCGAACCGAAAGGAAATCAACCCGCCGAAGCAAAGACGGAATCGTGGTTGTTCTTCAGCCAATCCCTGAACTCGTCTGCTGCGCACGAAATACGCAAGGACGTTGAATAAAGACGTGTTCTCGTTGAACTCACGCGTGTCTTAGCAAGCCCAGTTGAACGCTTTCCCCGTCTGATCGATCGTACTCGCGAACAGCGGCACGTGGGAAACGAACATCCACAGCTTTTGTCTCAGAGCAAGTCGCGGAGATCTGACCAGGAGACAGAGCCGTTCATCCCTTTCGCCTCGCGCCGCTGGAGTTCGACGAGCAATTCCTCCTCGTCGAATTCTTTCCCCTCGTCACCCAGCGTGTCCAAGACTTCAATCACGATCGCCGCTTGATCCTGACGCGAAAGTTTCTTGATTTCGTCAACTAGTTCCGTGGCAGCCTTTTCCACAATCAGTTCTCGCAATACCAGTCAACAATCGTTGCATTGTTCTTGCATCAAGTCCTGTGACCGGCCGGATTCTATCACGTTCGGACCAAATCCATCAGCTTTTCAGCAGTGACATGGGCACGGTCCTTGAACTTTTCGGGGACCGTGTTGGGTGGGCCGACGTCGACCATGTTGTGGCCGATTGTACTGACGGCCGCAAATGCTTATTCACGTCGCTATCCAACCGCTGCCAGGATCTGGATACGCCGTACAACCCAGAATTGACATATGAGGCAAGCGGCCGCGATCGTCCACACGGCAAGCCACAAGACAGGTTCATCCGGCAAGAACCTTGTTCCTTGAAAAGCACCAATCCAGCAAAACATGACACAAAGACTACCACCGGTCGCCAGGGACACGAAGCCCATTCGCACGTACGACGCAAGCACCGCCGCCAGGTGAGGAACAAGCAGGCAATGTGACAGATAGAACCATCCCCGCGCGCCACCGCAGAAACTCGCAGTCTCAAGGCGACCTTCGGCCGTGCAGAAACTGACCAAAGCCAGACAGCAGATCGCCGGCAAGACGGCTACGAAAGCGCCAGCAATCTTTGAATAGCAGATCATTGATGTTGAGACCGGCAGTAGGCACAACTGCGACATCGTATGCTCACTCAACTCTTCATAGATCGATCGGGACGCCAGTTGAGCGCTCTCGATTGTCACGGCCTGCAGCAACAGGACCTGATACATCAATAACGTCGACGGATTATCCCACCAGATCGTCGAGGGACGCCCCGAAAATGCCAGGCTCATCAGAAACGATCCAGGAAGCAGAGCGGCATAAATCGCGACCCGACAGATCAGTCCTGGGATTCCACCCGCGACGAAATGAAAATCCTTCCAGAAGTATGGATTCCAACGCGGTCGGCCTTGTAAGTGCGTGCGAAAGCCGTGCCTCAACCGAATCAGCAGGCTGCTTGAACGATCACTCGCCGACGCCACTGAACAAGTGTTAAACAAAGTCCACGACAGCAGAAAGCACATCGCACCGCCAGCCAGATTCCAAGCCACCGCTCCGCTCCAGAGAGTCTCCGCATAACTGCTGCGTAGATGAAGAATGATCTCCTGGAACAGACAAAGTGAGCCCACTAACTGCAATCCGCCGATCCAGACTGAGGTGGGCGTCAGCACCGCATTGCTTAACAGACGGTGCTCCAATGCAAGTGACATCTGCGGAATGCAGAAATACGCAATCAGAGCGACAACCATGCAAGTCGAAGCGTTTCGATTATTCGAAGCGATTGTCGAACACAATAGCCCCACTCCGGCCATGAACAGCGTCACTGTGCCCATTCCGATGAAGACGCCAAGCACCTGCTTCGCCGTGACTCCCCCCAAAGTCACCGCCAGCATTGCAATTGGCAATTGCACGGCAATCAACAACAGGACCTGGAATAAACGCCCTCCCATTTTTCCAATGAGAAACCCCAGAGCGTTGATCCCGGCCAGTCGCAGCAATCCCAGTGTTCCTGCTTCTTTCTCTTCACTGATCGCAGTCGAAAACAGGCCTATTGAGAGCAGGATCAGGAACATGCTGTTCAGGATCGCAATCGTCCGCAGCATGCGTAGACCGGGAGCACCGAACCCCGAATCGGCAACAAATCCAAACCGCATTGACAATGAGAGCACCAAAAGAATCGCGCCACCAGCGCGCGAAGCGTGGATCAACAGCGATCGGGAATCCGTACGCAGCGTTCGTTCCAGTAATGCCAGGACGCCATGAAACATTTTCGGAGATACCTCCCGAGAAAGCACCGTTTGACCATTGATGCCGCGCGTCATCTTGGCATGTCACATCGAACTTGGATTACTCTCCCTCCGAATACGACTGGACCATTTTTACCAGTCAATCGCCTTTTGCGGAATCATTGTACGTTGCTCGACGGTCTGTCTTGCTCGGTCCCGAGATTCATTCGCCGATCAAGTCAAGCAGTTTTCGAGCTGCCGACTCGGCAAAAGCCGCGTCATTGATGTGATTATCCAATTCCAGCAATTCCGTGTTTCCATGCGTCACTCGAATCCCATCATACAAGGCCTGCCTCGCAACCGGATCATCAAATGCCTTCCCCCTCTGATCGATGGCCGACACTCCCTTCAGCGGGATCATGATGCACGTTGGCCCCGTGGCCGCGGCAGCCTTGCGACCGATTTCTTCTCCCAGCTTGCGGTTCTCTTCGATGGTCGTGCGCATCAGCGTCACAGTCGGGTTGTGCTGGTAGAACTCTCGGCCTTTGAACTTCTCGGGGCACAAGCATAGAGATAGACCGCCCTCTCCTACAGTCGAACCGAGTGATCGTCGTTTTCGTCAGAACTACGTTTTCAAGGAATTTGGATCTTTGCCCACTTCTCTCTCAACGACATGAACCAGTCGCCTTCCGTGGGAGCATGACCTGATGGCTACGCCCCGATGTAGCGGGGGAGATCTCAAATTCGCTCAGTTCCACCGAGCCATGTGTCGCTCAAATCCTGTCGTATAACGACCTGTGGTGGGACCGGACCATCAAACGCTTTCCCCGTCTGGTCAATCGCCGACACACACTACGGGGCCATGACTGGATTCTTACTGGTTTGTCGACGGGGCCCGCCCGCCTTGGCCCATTTCACGAGCAGAATTGTTCCGTGATGTTCATTACCTGACGAGTCGCGCAGCACGTCGCCTTCCCCCTCGTCGCAGTGGTACAAGGCGATGGTATCTGAGTCGGTTGTGAACCGACGTTCTGGAATAAAGTCCTTTTCGTAGCGGGCGATCTTGGAAACCCGCAATTCGTCGATCCCCCCAAGTATCGTGTGGTAAGTCAGATTATTGCCGTAGCGCTGTGTGCCGATCGACGTTCCCGCGTTTATCTCCGGGGCACCAACATGTTGAGCGGTGGGAGATCGTGGCACGCGAGAAATTGCCCGCCCATCAATGAACAGAACCGCCTCACTGGCCCCCAGGACGTACGCAACATGGTGCCACTCGCTGTTCGCAGAAAATGGTGCCTGTACGCGGTGGCCACCGGAGACCAATCGCTCTGCCCCGACGATGACATCGGGTTGCGCCTCGGGTTGCAACTGACACGCCGCTCGTCCATCGATGCAGAAGACAACGCCTCCCCCTGACCGACGCAACTTCAATCGCATTTCAATCGTGAAAGGCCCATTCTCATCGCGACGCAGCGTCGGCACGGCAACTCCCCCGGCTTCTGAAAAATCCAGAAAATAGCCGTTGTCCTGACTGTTGGAGGGAAGTGGATCTTTGATTGCCGCCTGCACTGCCGCAATCGTCATCACCGCGCGGATGCCGACGCTTTCCAGTCGCTTGGTCGGTTCAATCGCGAATCGCGCACCTGAGTTGCACATGGGGGCGTGGAAGTACCAGTTGCTTCCTCGTTCCACGAACCGGGAACCCATCGGCGGCGGACTGTATGGATCGATCGCGGGCTCACTGGCAAACTTTCCGTAGAAACCTGCGTCCCAACTATCTTCGACGAACTCCGAAACATTGCCGTGAATGTCAAACAGGCCAAATGGGTTTGGCTGCAATTTGCCCACTGGATGGGTCATCCAGTTTCCTGTCTGTCCCGACCACGCTGCGTCCGCCAGTTCTACGGCCTGGTCACCCGTCCAGTATTTTGTGGTGCTTCCCGCGCGACAGGCAAATTCCCACTCCGCTTCGGTCGGCAGGCGGTAGCCCGGCCCGATCAAATCGACTGGAGTACCCGCGCCATGATGGAGCGGTGCAAACCCCTCTGATTCACTCAGCACGTCACAGAATTCCACCGCTTCATTCCAGGTCATGTCCTCAACAGGATGTGATGAAGTATCCATACCGTCCACTTTCATCGAAAGATCCCGCCGACGTCCGTTCTGGGCAAAGCACGACGGATTGCGGCCGGTGATTTCCTTGTATTGCTTCTGGGTCACTTCGCAGGTTCCCAGGAAGAACGGTTGCGTCAGGATCGTTTTGTGTTGTGGCGACCCGCTGCGGACAATGTCGCGTGCGACTTCATCACCGCCGACGTAAACGTCGGCTAATAGCACCTTGACCATTTCATCAATCTCATCAGAATTGACCCCCATCATGAATTCGCCTGGCGGAATGAGTTGGAACTTCATGCCGACGCTGTTCGTGTACTCGACCGGAACGCCAAGGTATTTGGCCCAGGCTTCCTGATGTGAACGAGCTTCGTTCGGGTCGAACGGTGCGATGGCGTGGGGCGGGGCAACAGAATTCGTCTTTTGCTGCGTTGGCTGGTCACTCATCGCGACCCGGCGCGTCGACGGTGTCCAGACGCGATAGAGGACCAACAGCAGTAACAACACAGCAACGACTCCCCCAGTTTGCACACGTCGGTCCTGAATCCAGGGGAATTGAGACTTTCGGGCGTCCTGCCGTGGAATGAGCTGCACATCGACGACGACTATTGGGAGCATCTGATCGGTCGATGCCGTGCGCAAAGGTAACCTGGTCAGCGTCCGTGCCCCGGTCATGGAAGGACTGGAACCTTTGTCCCCCTCGTTTTTCGTAGGAAGGTCGCCGTGTTGGATAACCGTCGGGGAATCCTCGGCCTCAGTTGCGCCGCCGGTGACAATGACTCCTTCGAGAGTCACACCGGCCCGGCAGACCTGCAGGTCAACGATCAGATCTGCGGCGGTCTGGTAGCGGTCCGCGGGCCTCTTGGCCACCATCTTGTGAAAGATGCGGTCCAGTGATTCTGGAACGTCACCTCGAATGGCACGCAGGCTGGGAATGGGTTGATCGCGGTGAGCCAGCAGGCGGGCCATCAGGGAATCGCCCTCATAGGCCGGCTTACCGATCAACAAAAACCACAATGTAATTCCCAGGCTATACAAATCGCTGCGGGCATCGGCGTCTTTTGTGCTCAGTGCCTGTTCTGGCGCCATATAGTCAATGGTCCCCATCACGGCACCGGTTCCGGTCAGATCGGCCTGTGTCGACACATCGGCGGCATCAATGCGAGCCAGACCCATGTCCAGAATCTTGACGGTCCCCCGGGTATCCATCAGCAGGTTGGCGGGCTTGATGTCGCGATGAATTACTCCCCGCGAATGGGCGAATTCCAGTCCTTGCGCTGCCTGCAGGATGCAGTCGATCGCCTGGCTGACAGACAGTGGTCCGTTCTTTTTCACGGTCGACGAGAGGTCATTGCCGGGAACGAATTCCAACACCAGGAATGGGGACCCGTTTGCCTCACCCGCATCGAATGCTCGCACGATGTTGGGATGTGTCAATCGTGCCGCGGCTTCCACTTCCCGTTGAAACCGCTGTTGAAGCTCCCTGGTTTTTGTCACCGTCGGTGACAGTACCTTGATCGCCACCAGCCGCTTCATCATCCGATGCTCGGCCTTCAGCACCATCCCCATTCCCCCCTGGCCCAGTTTGTCCAGGACGAAATAGCTTCCGAATGTCAGCGAATTCCCGTTGCCAGAATAGACGACCTGGGCCTGGTAGGCGCTGATCAGTTTGTAGCTGACCAATCGCTTCGCCAACTGCTCGCCATCAGCCGGCTTTTCCGCAGCGGGGAGTTTATCCATGAAGCCCCGCAGATCCGGCTCAGACAACACCCCGCTGTCCGCAAGCTGCCGGGAGAACTGTTCGAGTGAGACCGCCATAAGAAAGAAATTCCGTTGCTGAACGGTTCGGTGGAAATTGCGAGGTGCCACATCATGGCAGAGTCGAAAACCATTTGCCAGAGCCCGTCACTACGGTCTCAGCAACGCAAGCAGTTTCCCTGCTGCAGCTTCGGCAAATTCAACGTCGTTAATCTGGTGGTCCAGTTCGATCAGTTCCACGGAACTGTGCGTTGCTCGAATCCCCTCGAATAAAGCCTCTCGGGCTGGGGCTTTCGGTTCTCTTCAATCGTCGTTCGCATCAGCGTGGCAGTGGGGTTGTGCTGGTAGAATCTGCGGTCTTTGAATCGTTCGGAGACGGTGGCAGCCGGTGTCGTCGATTGAGCCCGCACCGTGGTTTCCTCTGCCGCAAGTAACGATCCCCCTGAATCGCCGCCGAGGAAGCCCCAGGAAACTTGCGCCCGCAATATGATCGCCCCTGAAATGTTCCCTCGCATCGGTCGTGGATCACGTTTCGCTCAGAAAGAGTCTGCCGTTTTACTGCGATTTTGCGGGCATCAGGCCTGGTATTGGTTTACCCGACCCCTTGGTGATTTTGCAAAGCGGCAGCGCATCCTGCAGGGCCTGCACGTCTTCCAATGTATAGCTGTTGTTGATCTTCGACATGTCCCACAGATTAATCCATCGCAACGAGCGACTGGTGGCCAGCAATCGAATTCCCTTTCCGGTCAATTTCTGACATTCATCGACACTGAGGTAATCCAGTTTGGGCATCGCCGCAAACAAGCCCAGGTCATCGTCCTCAAGATCGGTCCTATAGGCGTTGATGTGAGTAACATGCGGCATCTTCGCGTAGGCTGCAGCCCACTGGCGGGAAGCAACCAGCGGCAGATAGCCTCCCTGGAATCGATGGAGCCTGGCGAATTTGTCAATCCGAGGCTGTATGGCGGCACCCGTCTCTGGACCTGCGAAATTTCGACCGGACTTGTCCAGGATAAAATTTTCGGCGGGGAGTGGCATGTCATGTTCGATCATTATGAACTGGTCCCCAATGCGAATTTCGATGGCGTTCTGGTGTGATCGCAACCATTCCGCACAGTCACGCTCCAGGGCGTAGTCGATGGCATCACCATTCTGTTGAATCGGCTGCCGAGGCGGGGATGTGGCTGCACTGGCCGCTCGCTCGGGGATCATGAGTACGATGCGGCCCAATCCCGACCAGTGTTGTAATTCGGGAGCGGCACCGCTTCGGTAGAAACTGTTATTCTGCCCCGGATCCTGGCCCCCGCTGGCAAAGAACGTTCCCCCTCTCCTGACTCGCCAGGGACCCGCATCCACGAAGGGGTCATTTGTCTGCTTCAACTGTTCGGGCGAATAGGAATCAAAATTCTGTGGAGCCGCATCCCAGCACCAGTTCGACGATCCGCCATAGAGCTCAGTCAGACCGAACGGGTTGGAAAGGACATTGTCGCCAGAGTAGTAGCGCACATGGGCGCGAATTGTCGCGGCATCGTTGCCGAAATAAAGAAAGGTATCCGTACCGGCTCGGCACGCAAACTCGAACTCAGCCTCGGTAGGAAGGCGATACCCGACCGCGCCGGGAACCAGTCGAGTTTCCGCTCCACTGCCGGTATACACAAGTTGCCGCTTTTCTTTCTCGCCCAACTTGTTGCAGAACTCGATGGCATCGTACCAACTCACCCCACGCCACAGGTTATCATTTGTGTCGAGTTCCGAATCGACGGGTGGCTTTCGGTCCAGCAGGCTGGTGAACTGGCTGAGCCGAACCTGACCAACCTGCAGATAGAACGGCTTGGTAATCCGCACCAGGTGAGCCGGCATGGCGCGCCGAAGCATCAAGTCACCTGGCTCGTCTGGCAAGATCTTGCGAAAGACTTCGAACTGCTCGGGAGTGATTCCCATCATGAATTCGCCCGGCGGAATCAGTCGGAATTTCATGCCGAGGGTGTTGGTGAATTCCACGGGGAAGCCCAAATAGGCTGCCCAGGCTTCCTGATGTTTCCTGGCCTGCACAGCATCAAACGGAGCGACCGCCAGCTTGGGGGCCGTGGCCGTCCCTTGAGGCAACTGCTGCTTCGCGGCCTCAACGGGCAGTGCCACCCGAAAGCCGAGGTTATCGAGACGAGCCGTCGGGTCCCCCCCGATGCGACGTGACGCCGAGCAGCGGCGCCCGGGGTCGTTCCAACTGCCCCCCCGGGCCGAGTGCGATGAACTGGAAGAGAATGATTTGTATGGGTCGCTTGCGGGCTTGTTCTGGGACCGACCATACCAGGTTTGCTCCCATCCGTCCTGTACCCATTCCCAGACATTGCCATGCATTTCGAAGAGACCAAATGGATTCGCTTTCTGTGCGCCCGGCGGATGTGTGCAACTTCCAGAGTTTCCTGCGTACCAGCCCGCACGAGCTAAATCCGCGTCCTGATCGCCGCTCCAGTATTTCGTGACTGTTCCGGCGCGGCAGGCAAACTCCCATTCCGCCTCGCTGGGGAGCCGGTATCCTGTGCCGTCCAGAGGCTTAATTGTCTCACCTTCCCGAAGGTAGAACGGTTTCAGTTGCTGCCGCAGGCTCAGCTTCGCGCAGAACTCTGCTACGTCACTCCAACTGACTCTTTCCACCGGCAGAAGCGATGTGTCCACGCCGGCCACACGGTCCTTCCCTGGTCCATTCGCGCTGAAGTGCGACGGGTTGGTCCCCATCACTTCCAGGTACTCCGCCTGCGTGACTTCATTGACGCCGAGGTAGATCGGCCGGGTCAGGATCACCTTGTGCTGCGGGCCTTCCGACTTGATGCATGCTTGCCAGTGCTTGTCATTCGGGTTCTCCTCCTTGAGAGTCGCGTCGATTTCCGCCTGAGTGCTGCCCATCGCGAACTCGCCGGGCGGGATGAGCCTGAACTTCATGCCGAGGGCGTTGGTGAATTCAACGGGCAGACCCAGGTAGTCCGCCCAGGCTTCTTGATGTTTTCTGGCCTGTTCGGCATCAAACGGCGCGATGGCGGGTGGCGGGGCTGCTGCGTTCGATCCTGGTATCATCGAGGCAACCGGGTTACTACCTGTCGTCGAAGTCGTCAGCCCATGCGGTTTGATCGGCTGCCGGGCGATGACCTTGCCCCCGCCGTTAATGACAAGTTTGTCACCGACTAACTCGGCCTTAACTCGAAACTCTTTTCCCTTGTTGATTGCAAACGATTCTGTTTCGAACGACAGATCACCACGCGTCACCAGTAGCTTCTTCTCGCCGGTCTTCAGCGAAACCGGGCCCAGGTCCGGGCCGTGAAACGTCAGCTCGGTCCCCTTCACCCGCATCTCGACTTCTGGATCGAGGATCTCGACCCGCAACGTTCCACTCGGTGTCTGAAACAGGAAAACAACGGCCATCAGTATCAAGGCCGCGACTGCCCCTCCACTAATCTGCACGCGCCGATCCTGAAACCACGGGGGTGACTTGGCCTTCTGAACCTTGGGGCGTCGCAGACGCTGGGTTTCGCTCAGAGGGACCGGTGGCATCGTCTCGTCGGCGGATGTCACGGAGACCTGCGACCGTGACAGAGTCTTCGTGCCGGTGACCGAGGGATTCGTGCGACTGCCACGCGGGCCTTCCGTCGGTGATTCAATGTGTTGCAGGAAGTTCTGGAACTCGTCCGGCCCTGTCGCAATCTCGGCAACAGTCACTGCTTTGATACTTGCTCCCGTTCGGCAAGCCTGCAGATCGACCAGCAATTCCGTTGCCGTCTGATAACGGTCGACCTGCTTTTTCGCGACCAGCTTTTGAAAGACATGATCCAGCGATTCCGAGGCGTCTTCACGAACAGCACGCAGGCTGGGAATCGGTTGTTCACGGTGGGCCAGCAGCCGTGCCATCAATGAATCTCCTTCATAAGCAGGCTTACCCGTCAACAGGTACCACAGCGAAATCCCCAGGCTGTACAAGTCACTGCGCGCGTCGGCGTGCTTGGTACTGAGCGCCTGCTCGGGAGCCATGTAGTCCACGGTTCCCATGACAGCGCCCGTCCCGGTCAGGTCGGCCTGCGTCGCCACATCGGTGGTTTCAATCCGTGCCAGGCCCATATCCAGGATCTTGACGACACCCTTGGTGTCCATCAGCAGGTTGGCGGGCTTGATATCGCGATGGATGACGCCCTGCGAATGAGCAAACTCCAGCCCTTTCGCGGCCTGAGCGATGCAGTCAATTGCCTGGTCGACCGACAGTGGCCCCTTTTTCTTGACGATCGATGCGAGATCATCACCGGGGACGTATTCCATGACGAGGAACGGCGAGCCGTTTGTCTCACCGGCATCGAAGGCTCCGACGATGTTCAGATGCGTCAGCCGTGCCGCCGCTTCCACTTCCCGCTGAAACCGCTGCGACAGCTCTTTCGTTTTGGTAACCGACGGAGACAGCACTTTGATGGCGACGAGCCGCTTCATCATCCGGTGCTCAGCCTTCAGCACCATCCCCATTCCGCCCTGACCCAATTTGTCCAGGACGAAATAGCTCCCCATCGTCAGCGTCTTCCCCTTGCCCGAATAAACCACCTGGGCCTGGTACGCGCTGATCTGCTTTTCTTTCACCAGGCGCTTTGCCAACTGTTCGCCATCGACCGGCTTTTCAGCCTCAGGAAGCTTGTCGAGGAAGGCCCGCAGATCTTGCTCCGACAACAACCCGCTGTCCGCAAGCTGCTGGGAGAATTGTTCGAGTGAGACCGCCATAAGAAAAATGTGCCACTGTTCAACGGTTCATGAGAAATTGCGAGCTGCCACATCATGGCAGAGTGGAAAACCATTTGCCAGAGCCCATCACTCTTGTCTCAGCAACGCAAGCAGTTTTCCAGCCGCAACTTCGGCAAATTCAACGTCGTTAATCTGGCGGTCCAGTTCGATCAGTTCCACAGAACTGTGTGTTGCTCGAAGCCCGTCGAATAACTGGTCGATGGCTGAGACTCCCTTCAGCGTGATCATGATGCATGTTGGCCCAGTCGCTGCCGCCAATTTCTTCTGCAAGTTTGCGGTTCTCTTCAACCGACGTTCGCATCAGCGTGGCGGTGGGGTTGGTAGCAGTAGTTGACCATGTTGTGGCCGATTACACCAACAGCGATAATCGGGGCACCTGTTTGTCCG
>CAIWEX010001097.1 GCA_903911795.1 uncultured Schlesneria sp. | reverse complement strand
TTCAACTCGACAACGATCTTGTGAATCGCTCCGGTGAATTTGTTGTCGCCTTCCTTGTAATCGTTGGAGACGTTGGTTTCACCATCTTCCCCGACGTCAACACCTTCATCGGCCGAAAACGCGAAGGCTTGAGTCCGAACGATAGCCCCCGTAGCGACCTTTTCACCGTTCACGAAAATGCTTCCTGTGCCTCCCTTGCCGGGGCCCCCTCCATCATAGGCGAATTCGTAGCGAACAGTGACTTTTCCTGTTGGCAACGGTTTATCCGCAGCGACCTTGAAGATCTGCAGGCCCAGGAAGTTATAGGCATACGTTGGCTTGCCGTCTTTGACATAGAGTGACCAGCCACCAAACCGGCCAGCCTGAGCGATCAGGACGCCGTTCGCTCCCCCTTTGGGGATCTCCAGGTCGGCGGTGATCACATGTGAACGATTCTTCGTATTCAGGAATACGTTTTCGGTCATCCCGGTCATACCCTGGAAAACCGTCAAAGATGTTCGCCCTTCCAGAAGATCGGGCCGGCCAACCATGCTGGCATTCAGGCGTTCCAGCATCCGGTCATCCAGTGGCAATGCGCGATTTTTTGCGGCCTCTTTCAGGAACAGGTCTTGAAGCTCCTTCAGCTTGTCAGGTTGGGCGGCAGCAAGATCTTTGGAAGAGCTGAAGTCGACATCAACGTGGTAGAGTTCCCATTTGTCTTCCAGGAATGGATGGCTTGGTTTTGTTTCCCACGGAGCTCGGTGAACGGTGTGAGCCAGCCAGCCGTCGTGATAAATTCCTCGATTGCCAAAGATTTCGAAATACTGTGTTTTGTGTCGGTCCTTGGCAGACGGATCTGCGAAAGAATAGACCATACTGACACCTTGAATCGGAATCTGAGGTGTTCCGTTCACCGATTTTGGTTCCGGAAGTCCAGCCGCTTCCAGGATGGTCGGGGCGATATCAATGACGTGATGCCATTGTGATCGGATTTCGCCCTGCGACTTGATTCGCTGCGGCCAGTGAACGACAAGGCCATTTCGAGTGCCGCCGTAGCTTCCGGCAACCTGCTTGGTCCAGGCAAAAGGAGTATCTCCAGCGACAGCCCAGCCAGCCGCATAGTGACCATAGGACTCAGGGCCGCCGAGCTTATCGATCTTCTTCAGGATTTCGGACACCGATTCAGGAACGCCGTTGAAGTAAGTCATTTCGTTGAATAGGCCGTTCATCGTTCCTTCGGCACTGGCTCCGTTGTCTCCAACGACGTAGAAAATGAGAGTATTTTCCATCTGCCCCAGATCTTCGATCGCTTTCACGACACGGCCGATTTCAAAGTCTGCATACGCGCCGTATCCAGCAAACACTTCCATCTGGCGAGCGAACAGGCGTTTTTCGTCGGCACTCAGCGTGGCCCAGTCCTTGATTGCTTCCGGCTTGGGGGCCAGAACTGCGTCTTGTGGAACGACGCCCAATTTCTTTTGTCGGGCCAGCGTTTCTTCACGCAACTTGTCCCAGCCCTGATCAAACTTCCCGCTGTACTTTGCGATCCATTCTTTCGGGGCATGATGCGGCGCATGCGTAGCACCAGGGGCAAAGTACGTAAAGAATGGCTTATCTGGAGTCAGGGCCTTCTGATATCCGATCCACTTAATCGCCTGATTGGCGAGGTCAGTCATCAGGTGGTAATTCGGATCTCGCGGAATTTCGATGCGGGTCATTCCGTCATAAAGGCCTGGAGACCATTGATTGGCCTCGCCACCGATGAACCCGTAAAACTTGTCGAAGCCGGAACGCGTTGGCCAGCGATCCGTTGGTCCGGAAGGACTCACTTCCCATGCCGCTGTCTCGTGAGATTTTCCAAACGCCGCCGTGCTGTAGCCGTTCAGGCGGAGCATTTCGGCGAGGGGAGCGACACTATCGGGACGCTGCCCGGTCTGTCCTGCGAAGGCAGTTGCCGTTTCAGTAATCGAACCCATGTTGTTCACATGGTGATTCCGACCGCTGAGGAGCGCCGCTCGTGTGGGCGAGCAAAGTGCTGTCGTGTGGAACTTGTTGTACTTCAGACCACGACCCGCTAACCGATCCAAGGTCGGCATCTGAATCGGGCCACCAAAGGCACTGGACTGACCAAACCCCATGTCGTCGATCAAAATGATCAGGACGTTCGGCGCACCCGCTGGGGCTTTCACCTGGAATTGCGGGGGAGCCTTCACGTTACGTGCATCAAGCTCGGTGACAAACGGTGGGACCGGTTCGGCAACTGGCAAGTTCGTGCGGTCAAGCGCAGGGGCCTGAGCCGAACTGATTGAGGCCGAAAGACAAATTGCAACTGCGGACATCAACCCACAAAACGAAATTCGAGACATACAGCTACCTTGATGTGAATTCGGGGTGCGTCAATGATTTGCTGATTTGGTAATTGCTGATCGCTGACTGTTAAATGCTCACCAGCTACGCAGTTCGACCGTCACGGTATGTTCGGTATCTCCGCGAATAAATTCAACCGGAACCTTATCGCCCGGCAATTTCTCGCCGATTTTGTCGACCAGGGTTTCGAAATCCGGGACTTCATGCCCATTGAATTTCACGATGCAGTCACCTTCTCTCAGGCCAGCAAGGGCTGCGGCAGAGCCGGGTTCGACTCTGTGAATGATCAGCACATTCGCGGGCGCTCCAAAACCCAGGCTGGGCGAGATTCCCAGGCAGGCAGGCCCGCGTTTCAGAATCGCGAGCATCGGCAGATGACTCTGGATCTCTACCATTGCCTCCTTGCTGACAGGGCATTTGGGGGTAACATAGAGCACCGGTCCCCGAAATTCGGTCTGGAACCGAAAATCCTCAATCCGTTTCAAATACTTCAGGCCTTCATCGCCACCTTTCCAGTTGTGGTTGATCATGGCGTATTTGATGAGACGAGTCTCACCATCTGCGCCTGGCTGAGCGGTTTCGTCGGCGTATCGGATGATGCCCCCTAATTCCTGGAATCTGGCAATCGCTCGAACGTGCCGAATCGGCGCTGCTTCTTCCACGGCCGATTCCGCACGGGCGACGACATTGGAATTGTCGCTCCTGATCAGCAACTCCATCGCAGATTCAATCGCTTCGTGAACATCTTTGTTCCCTTCGCGATAGATGCGCCGCAGCACTTCGAAGGCGCGAATCGATTCTTCGGAAGTTCCGTCGCTGGCGAGCTTCGTGAGTGGCTCAACCGCTTCAAGTTTGCGAGCCGTCAATTGCTGGCACGCCTTTTCTCGCGTCTTATAATCGCGAGAAGCCAATGCATTCAATTCGGCCGCCAACTCCGCAGAAATCGCTGGCTTCGGCTCTTGTGCGACGACGTATGTCACCAGAAAAACTGTTTGGAATCCGGTGGCGACGATTACCGCCGCCAAAGCCATTTTCGTCCACATTTGGCATGTCCTCGTTTCAATCCGCGTGTCCTGGATCTGCACCAACCTCAGTCGCAGACGGGACTTCGAAGATATTTCTCGCTCAAGCATGCCACAAATTGGCGTCTCTGGCTACCGCGAATTCCGAAGCAGTCGGAATTGAGGTGAATTGCTAATCGCGCAGATACAGGAAGAAGCAGAAGAAATCACGGATCTGATCGTTCTTTCTCTAACTCGTCGAGGAGCAGAGAAATGACTGTTCACGCCTGGCCCGTCAATCCTCTCGCCTGATCATGATACAAAGTCTTATGTGGCAGTGACGTGCGGATTCATGGAGTCGCCGCCATGCGGTGCGTCGGCTGGGGACGACCGGGGCGGAACATTTGCGTCTTGCCAAACTCGGGAGTCGCCCCGTGCGCCGCGCAAGCCTCGCGGACAACGAGATCCACTTCGCTGCCGAGCAATTCTGGATCGCAGGCGACACGCGCATTTACGACCAGATCGACGTCTCGTGTTTTCGTGTGCGATGGTAAGGATAACTCGGGGGGCAGATCGCGGCTGACAAGGTTACTGACCCCAAACGCAGCGGCACTCAGTCCGATCACCTTCAGATGTGCGACCTCCAGCCCATTTTGAACAAGTCTCGTTTTCAGTCCCGAGACGATGTCCAGCAGCAGGTTGTCCAAGACAAACTCCTGTGGCGCCGAAATCTGCACGCTGCTGTTCAACCAGCCAAGCTCCGCTTCGCCTTCGGCATAGGTGTCGTAATCGATTTCCAGCACACGGCGTCCGAATGCTCCCGTCTGATCCAGAAATTCGAAGTATCCCTCGAATCCCAGGCCGGTCTTCGCTGAGACCGCCAGTCGGGGTGTCGCGGGATAGTTCTGCTCCAAAAGTGCGTGGAGTTCTTCCAGTTGTTCGGCCGACAGTTCATCAGCCCGGTTGATCAGGATTAGATCGGCTTCTTCCAGTTGCTTTTGCAGAATGTAAGCTGCTTTCGGGGAAAACCCTGTCCCGGGCTCATTCTTCAGAATCTTGCGTCCCTGACTCGGCTTGAGGATCACTCCGTAGGGAGCAATCTCAAATCGCGATTCATAGAGCTGACGGATTGGTTGAATCACCGTTGCCACAAGATCCGTACAACTTCCGACGGGCTCTGCCAGAATGATGTCAGGGGCCTTGTCGAGTCCCAGTTTGTCGATGGTCGAAATCAGGTCATCAAATCGGCAGCAGAAGCATGCCCCGGCCACTTCTCCGACATCGAATCCCTGGGATCGCAGTGATTTGGTATCAACCAGTTCGGCTGCCTGATCGTTGGTCACGATCCCGACATTCAGGCCTTGCGACATGTAATGGCGAGCCAGCCTAGCGAGTGTGGTGGTCTTACCAGCACCGAGGAATCCCCCGACCATGATGAAACGAATCGACCTGGCCATCAACTGCCTTTCGTAACTGCAAATATGTTTGTCTTGCGATTGCTACGCAATGTGGGTAACGGCTTAAAACTCGAAGGATTTGAGGGTGGCACTAAACGCTGGTAACGATAATCG
>CAIWEX010001096.1 GCA_903911795.1 uncultured Schlesneria sp. | reverse complement strand
TTCAACTCGACGCCGTTTCAGATCAGATTGGAAGCAAGTGCAACACAGAGGCACAGAGAATCACAGAGGAAACGGCGGATTCAAACTCTGTGCTTTCCGTGACTCTGTGTTTCGACCCCGGCCTAAAGAGAAGCAAGCCGGGCCACCCTGCTGGCAGCGGCCTCGTTTGGTTTACGCAGCCCGGAGATTGTGTTACCAAATTCTGGGGAGACGCGAGATGTTCAGCGTGATTTCCTGTCCATTCCCCGACGCAAACGTACATCGGTGGACAGGACAGATGTCTGTGCCGGGGAGTTGAGGACACATCATGCGGTTCATTGCCATCACGTTATTATTTGCAACGAGTGCATTCGCTGCTGATCCTGTGGCTCCAGAACTGCCAGGCTTGGAATTGTGGCTGGATGCGAATGCCACTGCGGCTGCCGTTCAGAATGCGAAGTCAGGTTTGCCCCTGGCCGAGTGGAAGGATCGCTCCCCCGCTCATCGTCCGGCAATGCAGCCCGTCGCAGAGAAGCAGCCGAAACTTGTCAAGGTCGGGGATGCCTGGGTCGTCCGGTTTGATGGCGACGACGATCATCTGCGAATCGTTGGCGTACAGAAAAAGCTGTCGGCGTTTTCCATGTTTGTCGTTGCTGCGCCCCATTCGAATCTGGGATTTTTTCGCGGACTCGTCGCGTTCAATCAGTCGGACCGACGCGACTACGAATCCGGGTTCACCCTCGATCTGAACGCACCGTTTTCATCGCGACTGGACAATCTCAACCTGGAAGGTCGCGGATTCGGTGGTGCCAGAAACCTGTTGAAAACGCCAAGTCGTTTTGGGGAACTCCGCGTCATCGAATGTATTGCAGATCCGCAAGCACGCGCGATTCGACTTGTCGTCGATGGAAAGCCCGAAGGGGAGCGTGAGTTTACCCCTGCCGAATTAACGATCGATGACATCACGATTGGGGCGAGATTCTATACGAATGAGCCGAACCAGCCGCATCTTGTGCGAGGCTTTTATCATGGCGATCTGGCAGAGGTCGTGCTCTACAATCGCGTCCTGTCTGAAGCCGAAGCTCAGCAAGTTCGCGGTTACCTCACTCGAAAACACGCGGCCCTTCGCGACACGTTGCCACAGACGTTGAACATTGGAGGTGGCCCCAACGCAGAGCCACTTGTAACCGTTTCGAACCCGCCGCCAGTCCAGATGCTGATCCCCGGGTTCTCGGTCCACGAACTCCCCGTCGACCTGAAGAACATGAACAACGTTCGCTACCGCGCCGACGGAAAGCTGTATGCGTTGGGCTACAACGGAGATGTCTGGCTGCTGAGTGACACTGACGGCGATGGTTTCGAAGAGACCGCCAAAAAGTTCTGGGACAGCAAGGGGCGGCTACGTGGTCCGATCGGGATGGCAGTGATTCCGGAAGGACATGTATTGCTCAATCCCGGCACGACGAAATCTCGCGGAATTGTTGTCCCCTCCAAAGGGAAAGTCTCGGCGATTCTCGATCATGACGGCGACGACATCGCCGATGAAGAAAAGGTGATCGCATCGGGGTGGAAAGAGATCACCCAGAATGTTGATGCTATCGGAACGACGATCGCGTCCGATGGTTCCATCTATTTTGGCCTGGGGACGGCCGCGTATGACAATCCCTATCTGATCGACAAACAAGGACGTGCTCACTACGACGTGCAAGGCCAGAACGGAACGATCCAGCGGATTTTTCCTGATCTCTCAAAACGTGAGACGTTTTGTACCGGAGTACGGTTCACGATTGGCATGGTCACGAATGAACAGGACGAATTGTTCGTTACTGATCAGGAAGGGGCAACGTGGCTCCCCAATGGAAACCCGTTTGATGAATTACTGCTGATTCAAAAAGGCCGCCACTACGGATTCCCACCGCAGCATCCAAAACATCTTCCCAATGTCACCGATCACCCGAGTCTTTATGACTACGGGCCGCAACATCAGTCGACCTGTGGAATGGCCATCAATCAGCCACGAAGTTTTTCGCTGGAGGAAGTCACAGGACCAATCCATGAAGGCCTGTTTGGCCCGGAGGATTGGCGCGGAAACCTCTTCGTCATGGGCGAGTCACGTGGGAAACTCTATCGCACCGAGTTGATCCCGGATGGCCAGGGAAGTTATGTCCCTCGTAACCACCTGATTGCTTGCCTGAGCATGTTGACGGTCGACTGCTGCATTTCTCCCAAGGGCGACCTTGTGGTGGCCTGTCACAGCGGAGGCCCAGACTGGGGGAGCGGTCCAAATGGCAACGGCAAATTGTTCAAGATCCGTTACAGCAATCCGTCATTGCCGCAACCGATTTCAGTCTGGGCCGCCGGACCTCGCGAAGTTCGCGTGGCATTTGATCGCCCGATCGACCCCACTCATCTGAAAGATCTCGCTTCACAAACCAAGATTACTTATGGCACCTATGTGGCTGCAGGCGATCGGTTCGAAACGATCTGGCCAGGGTACGCAGTCGTCCAGATGCAGAAGAATGCGCCGCGACACAATCTACCCGTTCATGGAATCAGCGTCCTGCCGGATCGCAGGACATTGATCATCTCGACCTCGCCTCATCCGTTTGCAGGGCAATATGCGATCACGCTACCGGGAATGGGGCGAGTCGCCATGGGATCAAACCCCGCTATCCCACCAGCAGAGATCCCGCAGCATCCTCAGGTAGATCTCGCGTATTCCTTGAACGGTGTGCTGGCAACGTGGGAGCCGAAAGATCCGTCGAAACCAGGCTGGAGCGGCTGGTTGCCTCATTTCGACCTGAGTCTGGCCAACGCATGCTCGGTGGGCGACATCGACGACGATCGCTTCTGGGAAGTCTTGCAGCAACCGGGAACTCTGACGATGGAATCGCGGTTCGATTTACGAGACTTGACGCGTCCCGCAGTCCAACCAGGTGCGAAGTTGGATCACACCTGGCCTGCGGAAGAGTTTCAGATCTCAATGAGTTCCGATTTATCTACTGACGTAACCATCGACGGAGTTACCAGCAGCGTCGACGGGTTCTTGAGTCATCCCGTGGACTCACTGAGAACCAAACCGTTGCCAATTCGACTTCGCGTCGCGACCGGTGCGGGAATGCCAACGATACACATCACCTGGTACCAGGAACGTCTAACCGACGAGCGAACCTTGCCGCTGAATCGCCTGATCCTTCCGTGGGCAGAACTTGCTGCCACGCAATCCACTTCGCAGGTTCGTCCCACGATACCGGAACTGTCGGGTGGAAGCTGGGGCCGCGGCCGACGCGTCTTCTTCAGTGAAGAAGCGGGATGTGCCAAGTGTCATCTGGAACAGAAGTCCGGCGGACGCATCGGTCCTGATCTCGCGAACCTGATTCATCGCGACTACGCATCAGTGCTGCGAGATGTCACTCAGCCAAGTTTTGCCCTGAATCCAGACTACCTTTCTTCGATCGTGGCCCTCAAGGACGGACGCGTATTGACCGGTGCAATCCGAACTCAGGGAGATTCGCTATTGATTGGTGACAAGGATGGCAAGATTCATGTCATCGCACGGGAGGCAGTGGATGAACTGAGGCATTCGTCGATCTCGATCATGCCGGAAGGTCTGCCAAAGAAGCTGGGGCCTGACAAGATGAAGGACCTGCTGACATACCTTCTGTATGAGCCTCCTTCCATGCCGCTGGAATCTCCTTTGTCTCCGCCCAAGCCACGCACGCGAGCCGAAGTCGCCGCGATTCTGGCCAACCCGGAATCAAATCCGCCTGGCGGGAAAGATGCCGCTGGATTGAAAAACGTCAACATCCTGCTGGTCGCGGGGGCGAAGGATCACGGTCCCGGCGAACACGACTATCCTGCCTGGCAAAAATCGTGGTCGGAACTGTTGCGCGGAACCGAGGGCGTCACTGTCGAAACAGCGATGGAATGGCCCACTGAACAGCAGATCGCCGCCGCAGACACGATCGTTTTCTTCCAGAAGGGAAGCTGGAATACACAGCGGGCTGCGGCAATCGACGCTCATCTTGCGAACGGGAAAGGTCTGGTTTACATCCATTGGGCTGTCGAAGCGGGGCCCGAGGCTCCAGCGTTCGCACAGCGGATTGGATTGGCATCAAACGCCGCGAAGTTGAGATTTCGACACGGGCCGCTTGATCTTGGATTTGAAACGGGCCGGGGTCATCCGATCGGCCGTAACTTCGACAAGGTCCACTTTCACGACGAAAGTTACTGGCAGATGCAGGGAGACAAGAGCCAGATTCGTGTGCTGGCCACAGGAATCGAAGACGGGGCAGCCCAACCGCTCTTCTGGACAATGGAACCATCCAAAGGACGCGTCTTCGTGTCGATCCTGGGACATTACTCCTGGACGTTCGACGATCCGCTGTTTCGCATCTTGTTACTGCGAGGGATCGCCTGGTCGACACGTGATTCCGTGGATCGCTTCAACGAACTCGCCACAATCGGTGTCAAGTTGCAGGATTGACAGCGCTATATGCCACTCATTTTCCGTAGAAGCCGGTCTGAAAGCATGCGTACCGGTCAGCAGGATCAATCGCTGCTCTGCGATTCGCTTTTCAATTCACCAACGCGAACGACCGCCAGTTCTGAAGTCTGCGATAGATCGATCTGCTCGAGTTCTGGTGGATCGTATTCCAGATTCATGGCGATGATCACGGGCCTGTCGACCGCTTCCGGGTTGCTTCGAATGACACGTCCGATTCGACCATCATTCAACCAGACGCAGGATCCGACAGGGTACAGTGAAACAACTCGCAACAGAGTTCGAACAGCACCGGCATCAAATCGTCCCCGGCGAGCTGCAAACAAGATCTCTTCGATTGCCCGATACGGTTCATGCGCTGCACGATGAGGTCGCGGTGAGATCATCCCCAGGAATGCGTCGGCGACCCCTGCATACCGAGCGAGGCGATGAATCGCCGATCCCTTCAACTGGTGCGGGTACCCACTTCCGTCCAGCCGTTCATGAATTTGTGCGGCGACAGACTGGACTGCAGGAGCGATATCGACAAATCGTTCCAGTGCGGCAGCCGCATGCAGCGGATGACGCATCAACTCCAACCGGTCACGTTCAGTAATCGGCTCCTCCCCGAGGACGCGCGACGGAACAAGGAGCATCCCGACGTCGTGCACCAGGCTGCCGACCCCGATCGTACGCAGATCTTCGTCACAGAGTCCGGCATCGGTTCCCATGGCCATGGCGAGAAGCGACGACTGAACACTGTGCCGAACGGGATAACTGTCGTAGAGAGGCTGCACCGCCAACCCCACAGCAGCGTCAAAATCCATTCGCAAGTGTCGGCGAAGCTGATCAACAATCTGCAACCCCTGCTGAAAGTCGATCTCTCGTGTCTCGAGAAAGTGAGTGAACAGGTCGGTCGTGGCACCGATTATGCGAATGAATTCACGGCGTAATGAAACGTCGGAGGTGACATCCAACAGTGTCATTTCAGTCGAAGCTGTGGCTGACATTTCACTTCACACGAGACAGAGGAAAGAGAGAAGGGCACCGCAGGTCGGAGATGACAGTAGCCTAGTTCGAATCACGCGACGGAGCAGGGCAAATCTGGCCTCCCCTGAAGGCGGGGCGCCTCCGCCGATCAGCGAATGCTGACTTTTCCGGGTAAATCGTGTTGCATTTAGGAAACGGCATTTGCCGAAGTTACCGAGGAGGATCCGGGACATCGATAAATCAAATCGATTGGTGCAGATTCGGACCGAGGCAATTTATCGGCCACCGGCGAATTTACGCAATCGCCACCGTCAAGCTAAATTCACCGATAGCAGCAAGATTCTTGCAGAAAAACGTCGGCAAGGCGTTTTTTTTGTTGCCTGAATTTGGGGTGAGGATACGATCGTCGATGTGGGCGAAGTGAACTGGCTCCCACAGGTTCTTTCAAATGTCGATCTGGTGCCGTGACGCGGTGAAGGAGGAATCGTGAATTCGTTATCGATCCTGGACCAGGAACGCTCATTCGATGTCGATCCGATCGAAGAAATGCGGATGCGCACGTGGGCTCGTCGGCACTATACTCCTGCCGAAGACCGTGGAGATGATCTGCACCCCATTGTTCTGGATGAAATGGCGCGCAAGGATCAGGAGCGAGGATATCCCAGAACACCCAAGTAATGATTCCTCAGAACCGTAATACATCAAAAGTCCCGCTGGCAAACTTTGCCAACGGGACTTTTTTCTTGCGCGATTACAGGTTCGAATCTTGAGGGTGCTGGCGGCATCCTTGCAGCCACCAGTGTCACCCAACGCGGGTAACGATTGTCGTAGTTGCCGGTGCCT
>CAIWEX010001095.1 GCA_903911795.1 uncultured Schlesneria sp. | reverse complement strand
GCACTATGGGCTTGCGAACAGCCGGGAGCTCGACCGCGCCTGGCGCGCCTGGTATACCGTCGCAATCCGGCAGTCTGGCGGCGCGGAACCGCCTTTGATCGCACGTGCGCAGTCTCCCTCATCAGATCAGGAATAAAACAGCGTATCGATCGAAAGTATTCCAGCAAATTCCCCGGTAATATGCTGGACCGTCCTTCGTTGCTGCTCAATCCGTGGGCGGTGCGTGAGACTCAGACAGGCGAGCAACTGGCAAGGGGTGGCGATCGATTTGGCGCGGCTGGCAGTAAATCAGGGAGCGACGCTCAGCGGGCACCTGCCCAGGCTGCAACGGGAGACGTTGGCGGCGGACATTTTGCGAATCTGGATTTCCTCGGTGAAACCACGGCAACCCTGCTGAACCTGGTCCCCGATGAAAAGGGCGTGATTGAAATCAAGAACGAAGTTATTGGCAGCCATCAGCATCTGCATGTGGTCGCCGTTGATCCACTCAATACCACCAGTCGTAGTGTTGCCCTGGAAGAACAAGCCTTGAAACTGCTCGACCTGCGACTGCTGACGGGGTTGGATCCTAAGCTGCACTTCACACAGCAGAAGCTGATTACGATTGTTCCTGGCGGGCAGCCGTTCGTGCTGGGTGATGTGACCACTTCAAAGTATGAAGTCTACGACAGCCTGCCACGTGTCTATGGGCTGTATGCCACGTTGAATCGCGACCCGAAGCTGGTCGAATTCGCGTTTATCATGGATTGGCCGACGTTGAAGCCGGAACAGAAGAGAACCCTTTACTCCAAGCACGCCAGCCATGAACTGAGTTTCTTCCTGTCGCGTAAGGATCCCGAATTCTTCAATGCAGTGATCAAGCCGTACCTGGCGAACAAGAAGGATCAGACCTTCATGGATCACTATCTGCTGGGGCACGATCTTTCCGCATACCTGCTCCCCTGGAATCATGAGCAATTGAATGTGGCTGAGCGAGTCCTGCTGGCTCAGCGCATCCAGGACGAACGTCCTAAGACGGCTCGGCATATCGCCGACCTGCAGTCGCTGCTGCCACCGAATATTGATGGCTTCATTCGGCTGTTTGATACCTCCGTCCAGCGCAGTGCTCTGGAACGGGGTGATCGGTTTGGGACCGCCGCCATCGCGGATCAGGACCGCCTTCTGTCTTTGCAGCTTCCTGCGGGCGAGGCCGCTGCGGCACCTGCACCTCCGATGGCCATGGCCGCCAAGCCAGGAGCAAAGTTTATCGAACAGGAACCGGCGGAACGCAAGAGAAAATCTGTGTCCGAAAAAGCCAAGCAGGATGTCAGTGCGAAAGATGGCAAAGGAGACCTGAAAGGGTTACGTCGCATGGCTGAACGTGACGGGACTGACAAGAACGCCGCGATGGACGAAAAGAAGCTGCACGAAGAAGTCTTCTACGAACGAGCAGAGTCCGAGCAGTTACGAGCCCTTTATCGAAAGCTGGAAAAGACATGGGAGTGGGCAGAAAACAATTATCATCACCTGACGATTGATCAGCAGCATGCCGGGCTGATTACGGTGAATGCCTTCTGGAAGGACTATGCTCAGCACGATCCTGCGACTCCGTTCCTGTCACGAAACCTGGCCGAGGCGTCTCGCAATTTCCCCGAAATGCTGATGGCCCTCGCCGTTCTCGATCTACCGTTCGAATCGGCCAAGCACGAATCGAAAGTGGATGGGACCAAGCTGACGCTGACCCCCGCGAATTCTCTGGTGGTGTTCCACGAAGAAATTCGCAGCGTGCCAGCAGCTCCCGTTCAGGCGGGCGGAGTCCTGGTCAGCCAGAATTTCTTCCGCGACGGCGATCGGACTCGCAAGGAAAATGGCGAAACGATCGACAAGTACGTCGTGGACGAATTCCTTGTGCACACGGTCTATGGGTGCCAGGTGGTCATCACCAATCCGACATCATCGCGACAGAAGATTAACGTCCTGCTGCAGATTCCACAGGGAGCCATTCCTGTTCTGAACAGCCAGGCGACTCGTACGATTTACCTGAATCTTGAGCCCTATCACACGCAAACGGTGGACTATCACTTCTACTTCCCCACAGCAGGGCAGGTGGCTCACTTCCCGGTTCATGTGGCTCGGAATGAAGCTCTGATCGCCACGGCGGCTCCAGTCACGTTAAACGTTGTGGAAAAACCGACAAAAATCGATACCGGTTCGTGGGACTATATTTCCCAGCACGGATCAAACGAAGATGTCCTGGCGTTCCTCGACAAGAACAACATCAACGGCCTGAATCTGGATAAAGTCGCCTGGCGCATGAACGATGCAGCGGTGTTTGATGCCGTAACCAAGAAGCTGGCCTCCCGGCATGTCTACAGCCACACGCTCTGGTCCTACGCGCTGAAACACAATGTTGCAGCGGCAGGACGCGAATTCCTGCAGCACGTGGATCAGATCGTCAACGAATGTGGTGGCCGGTTAAACAGCCCGCTGTTGACTGTGGATCTCGTGAAACGCCGGATTTACGAGCATCTGGAATACAAGCCTCTGGTGAATGCCCGGGCACATGCCCTCGGCAAACGTCGCCAGATCGTCAACGACCGGCAGCACTATCAGTACCACCGGTTGCTGCGTGAACTGAGCTACCAACGACAGTTGGATGACACCGATCTGCTCGCGGTCACGTATCACCTGCTGCTGCAGGATCGGCTGGAAGAAGCACAAGCAGTTTTTACCCGAGTCAATCCTGAGAAGGTCACCACGCGACTGCAGTATGACTATTGTGCGGCGTATCTCGACTTCTTCACCGAGGCACATGCCAAGGCCCGAGCCATCGCCGCGAAGTATGTCGATCATCCGGTTGATCGCTGGAGAAGCACATTTGCCGCGATTACGGCTCAACTGGACGAAGCGGAAGGTAAGGACGCTGCCGGTAAAGTTGTGAATCCGGATGACCGGAATCAGCAGCAGGGAGTGTTGGCGGCAACCGAACCGTCGTTTGATTTCACGGTTGAGGCGAAGCAGATCAATCTGAACTTCCAGAATCTGAAGAAGGCTCGCATCAACTTCTATGAAATGGATGTGGAACTGCTGTTCAGCCGCAATCCATTCGTTCAGCAGTTCAGCGGCCAGTTCAGCTCGATCAAGCCGAACTTGTC
>CAIWEX010001094.1 GCA_903911795.1 uncultured Schlesneria sp. | reverse complement strand
CATTTGCCGCGACCGACAGCCGCCGACTAGCCGTCGTTTCCGGGGCATGCCGTGTTGTTGGCGGTGCGACTCCACCGGCCGCACCTCCCGTAGTCCCTTCGAAGGCGATGACGTTGATTGAACGCAGCCTGGGCGAAGGGGAGGCGGAAGTTCATATCGCAATTCATCCGAATGATATTGCCGTTCGCTGTGGCGGGACGACCATCACTAGCCAACTGGTTCAGGGCCGGTTCCCGGACTGGCGAAAAGTGGTCCCCGGAAACTTTTCTGCGAAAATCGACATGGTCGTTGCCCCGTTCTACGGTGCAATTCGCCAGGCGATGATTGTGACCAACGAAGAAAGCCGCGGCGTCGATTTCACGTTCACAAAAGGACTGCTGAAACTCAGCAGTCAGGCGGCTGACATCGGGCAGTCCAAAGTCGAAGTGCCGATCGCTTACGATGGCGAAGATGTGAAGATCACATTTGATCCTCGTTACGTCGCCGACTTCCTGAAGGCACTCGATAACAGTTCGCAGTTTCACTTCCAGTTGATTTCGCACGAAGACCCTGCCGTTCTGGCGACCGATGATGGATACACCTACGTGATCATGCCGCTGTCTCGAGACCGCTAATCTTGAGCATCGTGTCTGGCTGAGCCACGAAACCCTGTTGTTTGTTTGGTCTTTTGGAATTCCACTGTCTATGTCTCAGGAGCCTCAACCGCTGTCCGTCGCACTTGCAGAGTTGATCGCTCTGCGGGGGTTTGCGCGGGTTCGCAGCGATGATGAGTTGCGGACTGCGTGGCAACGCGTCGCAGGGGAAGAACTCGCCGCACAGGCGCGTCCGCTGCAGATTGCACGTGGAATTCTGACGATCGCTGTTTCCAGTGCCCCTTTGTTGAATGAACTGGCCACGTTTCAATCGCCCGACCTGTTGAAGCGATTGCGACAACTGGCTCCCCACTTAAACATTAAGAGTTTGAAGTTTCGACTCAATGGAATGTAGGTGACGCCAAATCCTGGTGTCGACCCAACCATTCTGACGACCTATGGAGATTGTTCCCTTGACCGAACCGACTGCCGCTACGGGACCTCAGTATGGTGCCGACCAGATCAAAGCACTCAGTAACATTGACGGGATTCGCACTCGCCCCGCGATGTACATCGGTGACACCGGACCACGAGGATTGCACCACCTGGTCTACGAAGTTGTCGACAACAGCATCGACGAAGCACTCAGTGGCTACGGAAAGTTGATCACCGTTCAGGTCAATCTGGACGGTAGCGTGACGTGCTCCGACGAAGGACGCGGGATTCCTGTTGGTCCGATGCCTGATCAGGGAAACAAGCCCGCTCTCGAAGTGGTACTCACCAGCACGCACGCTGGTGGAAAGTTCGACCGCCAGGGGGGCTATGCCAAGGGGACGGGCGGGCTGCACGGCGTCGGTATCAAGGCAGTGAACGCTCTCAGCGAGTGGCTGGAAGTCGAAGTCCGCCGCGAAGGGCATGTCTGGCAGATGGAGTTCTCGCGCGGGTTGGTGACCAGTCAACTGCGGCGACTCGGGACAACGACCGAAACCGGGACCCGGATGACGTTCAAGCCCGATACCGAAATTTTCCCAGACACCAAGTATGTTTTCGACACCCTGCAAAAGCGATTGCAGGAACTGGCCTTCCTGAATCCTGGCGTTCGCCTGCGACTGACGGATGAACGGACGGCGCAGACCGAGGACTTCTGTTACGAAGGGGGCTTGCGTGAGTTTGTGACGTGGCTGAACCGGACAGAAACCCCGCTGATCCCCGAAGTCATCATGATCGATGGGCAAGTCGATATCACGCACGTCGACCTGGCGCTGCAGTACAACGACGGGTACAACGAAAACGTCCGTTGTTACACCAACAACAACATCCCGAACCCAGACGGCGGCACGCATCTGTCGGGCTTCCGCAGCGCCATGACACGCGCACTGAACAACTACGGTAAAAAAGAAAACCTGTTTAAGGATGTCGAGCCGACGGGCGACGACTTCCGCGAAGGTCTGACGGCGGT